>CASFTO010000044.1 GCA_949297665.1 uncultured Alphaproteobacteria bacterium
CACAAATACAAACGGCATTGCCCCCCACAAAGGACTAAAGTCGACGGCACATTTGTAGATTATTTATTTGAACACTACGAGGCATTGCCCCCCACAAAGGACTAAAGTCGACGGCACCAATGTACATTGTCCGAGCGTTGCGCACAAGACTTTGCCCCACTCCCCTTTGCCGAGTCAAATAGATAAACTCTGCAACAAAATACAATGTTATATACTTTAAGCGATTATTTCCCCCAAAAAGACCTCATCAAAAAAACAATCCTTCAAGTTTGCAGGAGCAAACTTGCCCCGAAGGGCAACAAATTCGTCACAAGAAAAGGACAACCGGCATTGACAAATTAAACCGCCACCACTCCCCTTTGGTAAGTCAATGGCAATAAATTGCCAAAGCTCGGCAAAAAAACAATCCGCCGTTGAAAATAGAATTTTCATTGCCCCTCTGCAAAGAGGAGGGCAAAAAAGCAATACAATGTTATATACTTCTCTCTCTTATTCTTCCCGGCAAAGTTTCTTTTTTTTTTATCGCTGACAATGACATCATCAAACCAAGCAAACATTGAAAACGACGTTTTCAACGCCCCTCTGCAAAGAGGAGGACAAAAAAAGCAATACAATGTTATATACTTCCGCCATTTTCCCACCTCTCTCTTTTTACCAAACTCCGCACGCCTTAGCTCCCCACCGGCTCTACCTCTCTCCTCACAAAAGCGCATCAGAAACATCAAGCAACAAGTTGCCCACCACCCCTATTTTCCCTTGCTAAATCCGCGGCAACAAGTTGCTCACCGCCCCTATTTTCCCTTTGCTAAGTCCGCGGCAACAAGTTGCCCACCGCCCCTATTTTCCCTTTGCTAAGTCCGCGGCAACAAGTTGCCCAAGTTGCCCCCGCCACAGCCCAAAGTCAACGGCAACAAATTGCCCACCACCCCTATTTTCCCTTGCTAAATCCGCGGCAACAAGTTGCCCACCGCCCCTATTTTCCCTTGCTAAATCCGCGGCAACAAGTTGCCCACCGCCCCTATTTTCCCTTTGCTAAGTCCGCGGAAACAAGTTGCCCACCGCCCCTATTTTCCCTTGCTAAATCCGCGGCAACAAGTTGCCCAAGTTGCCCAACAAAAAAAGCGAAAAGCAACGAGCAAGCGCCTCTCTTCGCCATAATTTTTTTGATAATCGGCTAGATTAGTGATTAACCAAAACTTTTCTGCAAACGGTACGGCATCTTTTAACACCGGTATCGCAAGGGACATAAGAAACCACCGGTGCCGGCACATCATAAACCTGATAAGTAGTAACCACAGTTTGCACGGCAGTTTCGGGACAACACTCTGCTGCACCGACAAAGCAAGGGCATTTCGGACAATCTTCTTCGCACGGCACGGGTTGCAAATAAACTTCACGCGTACAACCGCTCAACGCCAAACCGGCGAAAATCAAACCGAGAAAAAACTTCTTTTGCATATCTGCTCCTATCAAAAACAACACATATTTTTAGATACTATAAGACCTATTTTGACAAAAGTCAATTTTTTTTATGGTTGACAAAGCAAAAAAGAGTCCATATATTTAGGCGCAGAGATCTATAATTCTAGTATTAATTATTAAAATTTTATTCTATTATGAACAGTTCTGTTATTAAACTTATCGAGCGCAATGCCGATAAGGAGCTAAAGGCTTATTTCGACAACATGAGTAAAGAACAGCCGTTAGATTATCAAGAAGAAAAAGTTTTATTGGAGCATTTTCTCCCATCTGCGGTTGAGAGCTACATTAAATATTTCCGCTTCAGCGAGAAAGCCGAAATATTATTTATAGAGAAAGCGCCGTCGGTAATGCGATTAAATTACATCAATCATTACGGATTACGCCCTGCGACGCAGAAATACATCATTGAGAAGAATCTGGTGGAAGCGATAAAAGACTTTTCCCGAATGCGTCACTTAGAAGATGTAGACCATTTATTGGATAAAGGTTCGGACGAAGCAGTACGAATATATCTGTCAAACAACCGCTTGGAACAAGACGAACAGATACTAAAAGTACTCCACCGAAAGAATCGGACATTATTTAAGGAATACGTCAACAAGTACGTTATCAGCGACACACTCAAAGAGATGATTTTCGCCGAAAAGGACTATGAAGGGTTCAAAGCGATTGTATTCAAGTTTTATCGCCAATTCCGTACGAAATCACGCAAAGTGCAAGATTTCAAGACATTGATGGAAAGCAAGTTTGCGGCGGAAGCGATACCGTCGGATTTGCAGATAAAGATTTTGCAATCGCCGGACCGAGATTTCGTCATGTTATTATTGCAGACCTGCCCGTTAAGCAAAGAAGCGCAAGATGTGTTATGGAAATATCACTATGATGCGGAATGGCTGAAATTCCATGTAGAACACCTATACTGTATGGGCGGTTACCGGTTCACGCCTGAAAATGAAACCAAACTATTTAAGGCATTAGCCAGCAAGAACTTGGACGACTGCTTAACTCAATTCCGCCATCAAGACGATATAAGTTTCGTAAAGTACGCCGGCATTGAGGCGGTAAAGAAGTACATCAAGAGTTTCTGGCTGACGGACGAAGCGCAGGTAGCCTTGATACAACGCGGTGAAGGATCGCTGTTAAAAGAGTTCATTTCTCGTTTCAGTCCGGAGCATGGTATGTGTTGGCAAGCGGAAGTTGAACTGGTGAAGTTAGGTGCGTGGGATGTGATTAAGGAATATATTTCGTTCCACTCAATGTGCTGGGAAGCCTTGTCCGCGATAAAGGAGAACAAGCCCGAATTAGCGGAAGAATATTACAGCAAGCACCCGTATTAAGCCGAGCTCAAGACAACTGAACCAAAAAAATCTCTCCCCGCAAGCGGAGAGATTTTTTTATGCTGCAAAAATCAATCCGCCCGCTCTTACATCCTCTCTCCCCACACACCGCCGTTAGCTCCAATTTTGCGCACCCCCACACCTGCTCACATATTCGCCCCCCGCACACCGCCATTAGCCCAGCCCCGCAAAATTATCCACAACAACATTTTTTTGAAAAAATATCTTGACAAATAAAATAAAGCGCATAAATATACAAAGATTTTTGAATTATTTTGTCTGAGAGAATTATGATAACAACTTAAATATGTATTTTTATGAAAAAGTTTTTTAGTACTAAAAAAAGAGCCGGATTTATTCTGAGCCTGATTATTCTGTTCCTGATAGTGCCAAGCATTGTTTGCCAAGCCTACGGAACGCCGTTCGCCCAAAGTTTACTGGTCTGGAGCAGCATATATGGCATAGGGGCATTTGTTTTATGGGGAAGAATCAAGCTACATCAAATATAATAATCCCGTTCATAACCAGAGACGAGCGCGCATACCTTTGTGAAAAGGTTAGCGCTCTTTTTTTAGGTCGCTAAAAAGCCAAACATTTCTTTTTTTAAGCTAAAAAAATACAACAAGCCCAACGTAGGCATCAAAGTTCCCGCTTCAAACGGCAACTTGCCCATCAAAACACGAATTTCACTTCCCGTCGTTACCAAACAATTTATTCCACAAATTCCCCCAGCCGAAACGATTATCCTTTTCCGAACCGGTGGCAGCATTGGCAATATGATTTTGCGCATTTTGACGATTAAGTTTCTCGCTGACCTGCAACTGAGATAAGAGAGCTTTTCTCTCATCTTCGGATAAATTCTCTAAAATAACGGCTTTGAATTTTTGCGACGACGACAGACGAATATTCGACTGCTCCAATTGTTGCGCATCTTTAAAGATAAATTTCCGAGTATATTTTTCGTTTGCGGAAGTCAAATCAACTTTCTGACAAGCGGACACATCAACAATTTCGGGCAAACTATTCGTATGAGATAAATCCACCTCCGCCCCCTCGGCAAAACGGATACATGATAAATTCTTAAGTTCGCAATATTGCGCGCTGAGGAAGGCGCAATTAGAAAAATCGGCATTAAGCGGAATATTTTGCGCCACATTAAGTATCACGCGCGCGCCGGCTTTAAATTTAAGCCCCTCCAAATCCTTCAAATCAACCCTTCCAAGATTAACCACATCACAATTGGAAAAATCGCCATTTCCGTGCAAATTGGTGGCTTTAGTCAACTTCACCTTCGCTCCGTCGGCAAATTTCATCTGTGATTGGTCTTTCAAATCGCAACAAATCAAGTTAAGCTCAGCGCATTGAGAAAAATCGATATTAGGCGGCAAGTTAGCAGCATTGCATAATTTAACTTTCGCCCCTTTTTTGAAGCGAATAGACTTCAAATTGCGCAAATCCGTTCCGCTCAAATCGACCTCATCGCATTGCGAAAAATCGAGATTTTCGGGCAATTGTTTAATATTCAACAATTTAACTTTCGCCCCGTTTTTAAAGCGCAAATTTTTCACCCGAGATAAATCCGAAGCGTCAATTTCAACATTATCACAACAAGAAACATCCAAATCACCGGGCAGCCCTGTAACACGCAACAATTTAACCTTTGCCCCGTCTTTAAAGCGCAGATCTTTCATCTTCGACACATCGGACATATCAATTTCAACATCATCACAGCAAGAAACATCTAAATCAGCCGGCAAATTTTCAACACGCCACAATTTAACCTTCGCACCGTTTTTAAATTCAAGTTTTTGCACATCCGCCACATCGCAAAAATTCATAACCACCGAAGAACATTCCGAAAAATCGAGATTTGGCGGAAATTTTTTAACCTCGGATAAAGTAACCGTAGCGTCTTTTTGAAACTTCAATTTATCAAGATTAGATAAATCATCCACTCTCAACGAAACATCAGGCGAAGCGGAAACATCCAGATTATCCGGAAGAAAGACCGAAGGCTGACAATGGATATGAATTTTAGCCCCCTCTCGCAATTTGATTTGCGTACTAGGCTCAAAATCACAAGAGCTGATGTCAATTCCGCCAAACCCGGAAAAATCGACCAGACCGGAAAACGTTTCAATACTTGACCGATA
>CASFTO010000045.1 GCA_949297665.1 uncultured Alphaproteobacteria bacterium
AGAAGAGAAGAGAAGAGAAGAGAAGCGGAGCGGAGCGGTGCAACACAGCGACACAACAAAAAATATATATAAATACACTTTTTAATATTGACAAAAAAAGCCGATATCAGTTAGGATAAAGAGGAAAAAAATAGCAATCTGTGAATTATCAATTAACTATTATTAACCTCTAACAAAGCCCGCAAAGTAAAGTATGCGGCACAGGAGTATGAAAAAGCAGAATCTTGAGCAGGAATTGGAAATAATCCGATCCGCCGAACCGAACAAATTGCTTAAAGTTGTCATGAAAAAGCGATTAAGCCCGAAAGGGGAAAAAGCCCTAATCAGACGCGGCCTCACCGACATCAGCCTGTATTACATCAAGGCGTACGGCTTGGGGGTATTAAGCCAAATAGAGGTGTTCAAGAGTAATTCTCCGATTCTCATAGATGCTCTGTTAGAAAGAGCCACTCCCGAGATATTAGAGATCTTTTTAGGCCATGGCGAGTACAATACCGTCATGAAATACCTAAAAAGACATGATGTGCCCAACTACAAAGAACGTGACTTGATTTGGAGCAAAGATGAAGCGGAAATTCTACGCTACATGGAGCACCATCGCCTAAGCCCGTTTGCGAAGCTGGACATCATCATGCGTAAAAAAGACGCTCTGACCTTAAAGTTAATCGCCAAGAACAAGCTCAACACACGAGAAAAGCTGGCGGTTATGCGTTTTAGCGGTTATGATTGCGTTTGCTTATTGATAGAGGTTCAGACCAGCCGCAAAGAAGCCAAGAAGCTCAGTCAGATGAAACTGATACGTTTCGGCTCCGAAAAGCAGATAGAAAATTTTATCCGATACAACCGTTTCAGCGCGGAAGTGGAAGAATATTTTTATCAATTCGGCAAATTCCGTTCTTTAGTCAGCTACTTCAAAAAGTATATGATAGAGAGCGGTCAGGACATCTTGTTAAAACGCAACGAGCGTACGGAAATCTTGGGCTATCTGTCCAAGCACTGGCTGTGCGAAGAAAGCGAAAAGTTGCTGTTAAAGCGTGGCGTTCATTCGGAAATCAAGGCTTATATCAAGAAGCACTATTTCCACGATGAGCAGGAAGTAAAGTTTATCAAGCGAGGTAAACATCGCGAGATAATGCTGTACATATCGGTACATAGCTTAAACGATCAGGCGCAGATAGAACTACTCTATCGTCGCAATCAAGAAGAGATTATGTACTACATCAGCCATTATCCGTTAGCCGAATGCGCGGTAGCCATATTGCACAAATGCGGTACGGACGCGGCATGGGATTTATGGATGCAAAATCCGTTGGGAGAAGACAAAATCATTTCTACCCCACAGAAGAAGTACACAAAACCGAAAACCCATCAAGCGCCGTCCCACGATTTTTTGCGCAATTCCGCCGCCTGGCAAAAACTTCCGGCCTATACGTAAGGATAAGCCGCCGACATCACCGCTGTTTGAAGCGAAAACGTGATACACTATCGTCCCGCTGTTGAAGCGCCAGACGATAAAAGATATTAGCTTGGCAAAGCAAATGTTCCCAATCCGCAAGGATACCAATGCAAGACAGGCCCCGCAAAGGAGCCTGTTTTTTTGTGAAAGAATAAAGATTAAAGTTTAAGATAAACGGCAAAAAGAGGATTAAAGATAGGCTGCAGCGTTGTATATCCCTCACGCCCCAAGAGCAATTCTCATGCAAACATCAGCACTTAAACAAAGTATGCAGAGCAAACAAAAGATTTTTACAATTTTTAACCAACGTCAGCCCGTCTTGCGCCACAATCTGATAACAATTCAACACGGCGTTATAGATAAGAAACGAAAACTCATCACGTCCCAACACCAAAATATCTTTTTTTCGTTCCAAATCCAGTTGGATATTTTCAGCAAACACATCTAAGTAATACGAGTGAGCGTTCACCCCAAACAGCGCCACGCCATCGCACTCAAACAGATTAAAATGATGAATAAGCGCCACAAAATCATCTGGCATCATCGGCATCAGATTAAGCCGCAAATCCTGCTGTGTGCGAATAATTTGTTTTGTATCCGGCGGACTGGCCAGCAACAATTCATTTTCCAGCGCCAAATGTGTTAAATAATCCACTTCCTCACTCATCTACCATCCTCCGCTACTCTCTCTATAACAGCTAAAAAAACGACTCCTCACACCTCTATATCTGGTTATTGCGCTCATCAAATTCAAGTCAACCTCAGCCCAATCCGCCTCATCGCAACACGCTCTCTTATTCTCTCTCCCTTTCCATTTAGTCGCCATACGCCCGCTTATTCTCTCTCCTTTTCCCCTCACGTCGCAACACGCCCGCTTATTCTCTCTCCTTATCCTTCCCTACAACAGACGCACGCCCCACACCAAACGTTCTTCACTTCTCTCCGCTCTCCGTGTGTTCTCCGCACCGAACTCACGTCTGACACCTCTCCGCCTCACATCGCTTCGCTTACGCCGGTTCTAATATCCCCCCCGATTTTTCTTAGCCAAAGCGATAAGTTTTTGCATATACTCCTCATCTTCACGATACGTAATCTGATTGCTCTTCATCATCCCGCCCCAAAAGATAACGTTAGAAGGCAAAATCAAGCGTCTATCTTTTTTATCCAAAATATGGAACAAGTTATGATACGGCACTTCCAGCACCAAGGTCAGATTTTTCCAGTGATTACTATCGCTCAGATTTCTTTCACCGCAATCTTTCACGGCCTCTTTATGATGAATATTAAAGAGCGGCGGCACCACGCCTTTTTTCTTCATATCCTGAATAGTTTTCTCCACATATTCGTTATAAGCACTAGGATTTTTGCGCTCATCAATTTTAATCCCGCGATTAGCCAGCGCAAACTTCATCAGTTCTTTATTTTCGGCGAGATAAGTCCGAAAATCCTTTTCATACAGCTTAATAAAATAGCGAATAAACTTAGACTTTCTGCTTTCAAATGAATTAAGATTATGCTTGGCATGATAATGTTTAAGCAAAGCGACCATATCAAACGCATTCAGTTTTTTCAAACGTTTCGGGCTAATGCGCGCCTCGGCAAGAGCTTTACGAAAATTCTCCTCCTGTTTATGAAAAGAAGAGAACTGCTGCATTTTCTTCCAACAAGGGATTTTGTTCAAATCAAAATCGTCAGGCAGATATTCTTTAACTTTAGGATTATCTTTATGCGCCATAACATTTTGAAAATAGGAAGAAAGTTGCTCTTTCAAGGGAAAATTGGCAAGACCGTGAAAATCGGTTTTAATCAAGAATTTATCTTCCGCCGCAATCAAACTTTCACATCTATGGATAAAAGGGATTTTCTCTTCGGCAAACAGTTGCACAATATTTTGCCGAATATCGTTTTTATTCCCGCTCAAGACATTGAGAATAAGTTTTTCCACCACAATTTTCTTATAAAGCCACAAGCGATACTCATTGGAATTTCGCTTATGCCCCGCCAAAAAAATATCATCCAGCAGATTTTTAATATCGAGCAATCTATCTTGTCTAAGGTAGTCATCAGCCAAACTCTGCGAGCGTCTTTTATCTTGAGAGAGGACATTGAGCGCCTCGGTCAAAACAACCCCATAGACCAAATCTTTACCATTTGTATCATCAAAATGAGTTGTCGATTTGCGAGCCATGGCGAAATCCTCGTCTATTAGCACCATCATTTAAGTCAGTATATCACACTAAAAGAAGAAAGTCTAATAAAAACATTTTTTCCCCAACTCAAGCCTGAATAAAATATTTTTCATTGAAAGCGCCCCGCCCAACACTTCCATTTTTTTTAATATCCCGATTTATCAACAGGAAACATATACAACTTTATATATTTTACGGATATTTTGCGCATTTAGGCGATTTTGGTATATTGAAATTCATACACAAAAACTTTATATAATATGAAAAAGGATATACTTCACGAGGTTTTTATATGAATAATACGATAAATTTTTTCTCCGACACAACCGAGCAATTTCCCCCACACTCCTCCGATACAGAAGAAATAAGACGCAAAATAGCTATACAAAAACAGCGTATGCAAGAACGAGAAATCGGCGACGACGGCTACTATTTATCGCGGCAATATCAAGAGGATAGCCAAACATTATACAAATTAGAGCAATCCGTAAAAGAGCTTTCACACCATAAATAGGGAATATAAAAAGGGCGATAATTGATATCCCCCCGCAAGCGCCTTCGCTCAAGCCCCTGCAAAACGGTACGTCCAAGCCCCTGCAAGACGGCGCACTCAAGCCCACACAAGCGCCTTCACCCAAATACTCCGCAAGACGGCGCACTCAAGCCCACACAAGCGCCTTCGCTTAAGGAACAACACGGCTTTCTATATCTTTGAAGTAATTAACAACTTCGTCTTTAAGTTTGCTCACCGCCGGCTCGTCACAAACCATAATCCCGTAGCGATGCATTTGCAAAACGCTCACCGGCCACATATGATTAATACCGCATTCAATCGCATGATGAACGGCATTAGCTTTTTTCGGTCCCGTCGCAATAATCATCACTTCGTCGGCGTCCATAATCGTCCCCACGCCAACAGTCAACGCCATTGTCGGCACTTGGCTTTCATCGCCGTCAAAAAAGCGGGAATTTGCCTTAATCGTGTCACGAGTTAAAGTTTTGACACGTGTACGAGAAGCCAGCGAAGAAGCCGGCTCATTAAAAGCGATATGCCCGTCTTCGCCCACTCCGCCGATAAACAAATGGATTTTACCATACGAGCGGATTTTTGCTTCATACTCAGCGCATTCCTGAGCAAAATCCTTTGTCATTCCGTCCAAGATATGAATATTTTCGGGGCGAATATCAATATGCTTAAAAAAGTTTTCGTGCATAAAGTAATGATAGCTTTGCGGATGCTCCGGCGGAAGTCCGATATATTCATCCATATTAAAGGTAACAACATTTTCAAACGAGAGTTTCCCCTCTTTAACCATATCAATCAAATTCCGATACATTCCAAGCGGTGTTGAACCGGTCGGCAACCCCAGCACAAAAGGTCTGTCTTTCGTCGGGCGAAAGGCTTTAATTTTATAAGCGACATAGTGCGCAGCCCAAAGCGAACATTCACCATAGTCATTTTTAATAATCACACGCATTATTTTTTCTCCCGTACAAATTTACCACCGATAATCGTTTCAACCAAATTAAAGTCTCTATCCATAATCACCAAATCAGCATCGTTCCCCGGACTAATCATACCGATATGACTTTGCTTCATAATTTCCGCCGGATTAACCGAGGTCATTTTCACCGCGTCTTCCACTTTCACACCAAAATCAAGCAGATTGCGGAAGCCGTCATACATCGTAATCCCCGAACCGATAATCACTTCATCAGCTTTACGTTTGAAACATTTATCAAAATAAAAATCAGCATCCTCCGGCGGTGTCGCATGCGCATATTTGAGCGCGTCGGTAATCATCACCAATTTATCAATCGGCTTGCTCTGCATTAAAAGGGTAATCAATTTCGGATTTGTATGCACACCGTCGCCGACAAATTCGCACGAAAGCTCCTGATGAATAAGCCCGGCGCCAACCACCCCCGGCTCACGATGATGTAACGGGCGCATAGCGTTAAACATATGTGTTAAGTGCAAAATTTTAACCTGCATTCCCTCAATCATCTGCTCATAAGTGGCGTTGGTATGTCCGGCTTGCAAGATAATCCCCTGCCCGATGGCATAGAGTGCCAATTCACGCATATTTTTGAGTTCCGGCGCCACGGTCATATTGATAATTTTACCTTTACCAGCCCTAACAATACGTTTCATATAGTCCATATCAACCGGCGAAATCCCCTCGGCCAACTGTCCGCCGATACGTTCGGGCGAAAGGAACGGACCTTCCAGATGCATACCCAAAATTTTCGCACCTTTTTCCTTGCCCATAGCCTGCAACACCGCCTTCATTTTTTTCATCAATTCGGGTTCCGGCGTTGCGCCGATTGTAGGAATAAACGAGGTAACGCCATATTGCGCCAAAAATTCGGACATATTCAAAATTGCTTCCGGCGTCGCATCATCAGTAGAATATCCGCCACTGCCGTGAATATGCGTATCCACAAATCCGGGGAGCAAATTTGCGCCCATCAAATCAATAATTCGTACTTTAGGTGAAAACTTTTTCTGTTTAAATCTTCTCTCGTTATAAACATCGGCAATTTTGCCATCTTTAATATACACCGCGCAATTTTTCATCACCGAAAAACCGGCATAGACTGTTGCATTGTGCAAACAAACGGCTTGACTATCCATCAGCAAACACTCCATAAAAATTCTACTTATGGCGATGATTGTGCCATATCGTTAACGATTTGTAAAGATTTATTATGTTTTTAAAACCGAAAAAAAGAGCCGTCACCAATCAAGGACAGCTCTAGATTTTATTTTCCCCAAATCGGAAAATAGATACTATCAATTCTATACCAGATTACAATATATTGATTATAATAAGTCAGCATAAGGTAAAGATTTAATATAATCTTCCATATATTGCCAATCTGGTTCGTATATAATATTACCTTCTTTATCTTTACTTTCTTTTGCAGGAAGTTTTATACTCGTATTTTTTATTTCATCCATATATAAATTTCTTCCATATGGATATTTATATTGCTCGCACCTCAACAATGTTATAATAAATAATGCAGTATACTTATTCATAAGAAAATTAGGAAGTAAAACATTTACTCTCCCATGTGATACAGAATAAAATTTTTCATCTTGATAAAAAACATTGCAAAACATATCTGCTGTTATTGAATTTTCATTAAATATTTCAGCTTTTCCATCTCCACTGTCATCAATATATTTGACAATACCAGAATTATATTTCGAAGCACTAACTAAAGCTATATTCCCATCTAAACAATCTTTATCCTTCAAGTCTCCTTTAATGGACGGCACTTGAAAAAGAGAATTTAGAGGATGCTCTTTATCAAAAATTTTAAAAAATCTCCAATTTGTAATATCTATCTTATTTTTATTTGATTGCTCTACTTTAAATTTATCTACCCCGTAATAATTAGACAACATAGCAAGCAACTCAAACTCATTCGGTCTATCAGCTTCATCTTGCAAATTTAACAAATTCATTTCCCTTTTAGCCTTAAAAATGGCATATTCAGAAATTGTTTTTACAAAATTATTCTCACATAACGAAGCATAATCTGTTTCACTAAATGCATATATAGTCCATTCACAACCTTTTTTTATTTTTGTTTTCACAAACTTAATATTATCAGGTACGCCATTCTTTAATGTATCTAAAAGATTCTTTTCTATTGTATCCCATTTTTTATAATAATCAACTCTACCTTGATTTTTATTCAAAATAAAACCATCATCCTGTAGATCATAAAACAAGACTTCATCATTTTCATAATCAAATGGTCTATTTGTTTCAAATACAGAAATTGCTGTATGAACACCTGCGTTAGGTAAAAATAATTCTCCAGGCATATTTATAACCGCTTTTAAAGTATGCTCTTTTAAGATTTCATTTCTAATTTCTACATCTTTATTATAAACAGATAATGGAGCTATCATAATACCATATCTTGAACAATGTTTTAACAACTTACACAAAAATGAAATTTCCTTTGGCGTATTATTTTTTAAATTTTCTTTTCCACCATAAGGAGGGTTAATAAATCCTATTGTCGGTCTAAAGTCTTCCAATATTTTATTCGCTTCATCCGAGTTAATAGAATCACAACAATGAATAGAAGATTTTCCATCACCTCTAAACATCATATTAGATATAGCACAAATATACATAGTAGTACTAATTTCAAATCCCAAAAGTTGCTCTGACTTAACCTTATCGATTAAATCCGTTTTACCACTTATTTCGCTTTTATTAATCTTGTCTATAATAGCATTCATTCCGGCTATCAAAAAAGCACCTGTTCCGCAACATAAATCCACAATTTTATCATTATATTTCAAATCAATAAGTTTTGTAAATAAAGTAGTAATATGTCTCGGTGTAAGAACTATTCCTTTCTTAACATTCGTAATTCCAGCATATTTCAAGAATTCTTCATAAAATTTTCCAATAATATCATAATTTGATTTTACAAATATTTGATTGTTAAACAACGGTATAACATCCGATTCAAGTGTATTCAATATCTGTTTTAATATATCATTACTACTTAATAATGGATCCGTTTCTAAAAAACCTAATTCTTTTTCAAAAATTTTAATTTTTTCTTCAGGAATACCTTCTTGCTTTAATATATCTTTAGATACAGATAAAATATTATCTACCAATTGTTTAGGAGCTAATGTATCATAATACTCATTAAAATTATTTGTAATACCTTTTTTCTTGTGCAAACATATCATTAATGCAGATAACAAAATGGGTCTTCTTTGAGATTCAATATTTCTCAACAAATTATTAACATCTTTAGTTGTTTGCGATATTTTCTTTATTAATTCATCTATATCTGTATTATCAAATAATTGTAAAAATTCACATTCTGAAACAAAATTAGTTATTGAAGATACTTCCTTAATTTTTTGTTCTTTTAAATCTAATAAAAAACAATCAAATTTATGTTGATAATCTTCAAGAATATTTCCACTTACAGCAATACCTATTATCTTATAGTTATCAAACTTATTTACCAATTTTTTGTGTTTCTTTTGTAGTTCTTCATTTAAGAACCTAGACAAATACCACTTTATACCACTTATACATCCTCTACTTATATCTGGAAGATAATGATCTTTCATCGTGGGTTTCTCTTCAACTAAAATCAATAATTTCTCATCTTTGTTAAAGTAAATTCTGTCTGGATAGCCTATATTACCTGTAAGTTGCTTCGACGCAGTAGATAGCACTTCCTCAACTTCTGGACAAAAACCTCTTTTTGCAGAAGACCAATCACCGACAACAAATCCTAAGCTTTGCAATTTTTTATCCACATTCGGAGTGACATCTATATCAACATTTGGCATAAAAGCCCCCTTTTCTCTTGAGATAACCATTCAACATATTTATTTTAGATAACTATTATTGTTACTTAAAATAACAATCGTCAAGAAGCATTTATATTTTTTTAACACACAGTATATAAATAATTACCGTTGACTAATATTGATTGAAAAATAGAAATTTTTTTATAGTCATCAACGCAAAGATATACAATTTGATATAACTTAAGCGATTATTCCCCCAAAAAGAACATCATAAAAACAACAAGCAAACGTTGCAACTAGCTTGCAACGCCCCTCTTTAGAGGGCAATCATTTGCCACCAAGAAATACAATGTTATATATTTCCCCTCTCTCCTCTCTTGTCTTATTTTTCTCTCCTCCCAAAGCGCATAAAAAAAACACAATCCACCAGATTATGCTCTGCCATAATCTGCCCCGAAGAGCGAACAATAAAAGGAGCGCAAATTTTACTTGCAATTTGAGAAAGCACATTTATGATAAGAGGGCTTTCAGAGATGAAAGTAGGGCTTTAGACGGCTCTCTGTAATAAAAAAATCCTTGATGAATGTCAGGGAGCCTTTTGCGTATATATAAAGGCAAGAGGAGTCATATTACAGTGATTGTCTAACTCCCTGGCACCGCTTTTAAGCAGTGCCTTTTGTTTTAACAACAAAAAGGAGTGAAACATCATGGAAAAAAACGAACAAAATCAAACGAACCCGCTAACAGAAATGACCGCTGCGGAATTTATAACCTACTGCCGTCGCGGAGAAAAACTGCGCCATTCCCTAAAACCGCAAATCGGCGAATTACTGTTGCAAGAGCGATTAAAGCGCAAAATGCCGTTAGAAGAAGTGAGCCACGCCATTAAATATCCCGCCAAAAAAATTGAGCTGTTGGAACTAGGCAAGCGTAAATTAAACTGGAATCTCGTTGCATTGCTGTTGAAATTTTATCACAAAGATTTAACGTTAACATTGGCGGACAAGCCAACCAAAAGCGACAACGCAACATTAACTCAAGAATAAGGATAAAAGAGAGGTGGCAACACCTCTTTAATTTTTGAACCGCCACACACTTTTTCCACGCTTACTTCTCCTTTTTCTCACGTTCACACCTCTCCCCTCTCTTTTTTTTTATCCCCTATCTCCCCCACAACACAAGCCCATCAACCAACCAATCCGCCAAGTTGAACATCGGTTCAACTTGCCCCGAAGAGCGAGCAACTCGCCACAAGAAAAGGACAACCGGCATTGACAAATTAAACCGCCACCACTCCCCTTTGGTAAGTCAATGGCAATAAATTGCCAAAAGCACCTCAATCAATCCTCCGTTGAAAATAGAATTTTCAACGCCCCTCTGCCAAGAGGGCAACGAGTTCAACTTCCCACAAATACAAACGGCATTGCCCCCCACAAAGGACTAAAGTCGACGGCACATTTGTAGATTATTTATTTGAACACTACGAGGCATTGCCTCCCACAAAGGACTAAAGTAGACGTGCACAAGTGCACCAAGACACCACCCTGACCGTGCTATGGCACGTCCACCATAAACAGAAAAACGAGGTATTTTTTCAAATACCCCGTTTTTGCAAAGGATAGGATTAAACAGAGGCCTCTTAGCAGATTTTGAAATGCGGTGTACAAAAAAAGAACAGGAAAAAAATCCTGTTCTTTGCTTTCAGACGGGATAGAGTGCGGTGCTATGGCCCAATCAGACAATGGCGCAAAAGATACCGAAAAGTTATCGCTTCACGCCACAGCCTAATTAAGCGGGTGCAAGCACCCTGACCGTGCTATAGCACGTCTGAACTTATTCTTGCCCTTTGAACTCTGCCATATGCTCTAGCAAATCGCGTTTGTTCTTGAGGTTTTCCTCAGACTTGGACATCAAGTTCTCGTAGCGTTCCGGATTTGCCTTCTTAACAATTTGGAAACGAGTTTCAGAAGACATATAGTCTGCCAACGGTTTAGTTTGTGCTTTAGAATCAAGCACTAACGGAGCCTTACCTTCGGCAATATTGTCCGGATTGTAACGATACAACGGCCAAGAACCTGTTTCAACAGCCAATTTCTGGTGTTCCAAACCATCTGCCAAGTTAAAGCCTTGAGCGATACAGTGAGAGTAAGCAATGATGATAGAAGGACCATCAAAAGCTTCAGCTTCGTTCATAGCCTTAATAACTTGCATATCGTTAGCACCCATAGAAACTTGAGCCACATAAACGTTACCGTAAGACATAGCAATCATAGCCAAATCTTTCTTCGGCAAAGCCTTACCAGCGGTAGCGAATTTAGCGGAAGCGCCCATCGGGGTAGCCTTAGACTGTTGACCACCGGTATTAGAGTAAACACCAGTATCCATAACGAGGATGTTGATGTTTTTGCCGGAAGCGATAGCATGGTCAAGACCGCCGAAGCCGATATCATAAGCCCAACCGTCACCACCCAAAATCCAAACGGATTTCTTAATGAGGTAATCAGCCAAGTTATTGAGTTCTTGAGCTTCTTTAGTATCAATAGCAGCCAATTTAGCGCGCAATTCTTTAACATTATCGCGTTGAGCATCAATTTCTGCATCAGTCTTTTGCGGGTTAGCCAAAATCTTATCAGCCACGTCGCCTAATTGAGCCTTCAAACCTTCAAGCAAAGATTTTGCGGTAGCAGTTTGTTGGTCAATAGAGAAACGCATACCCAAACCGAATTCAGCATTATCTTCAAACAAAGAGTTAGCCCAAGCCGGTCCGTGACCTTTTTCATCTTTAGCATAAGGAGTTGTCGGCAAGTTACCGGAGTAAATAGAAGAACAGCCGGTAGCATTAGCCACAACCATACGGTCACCAAAGAGTTGAGTTAAGAGTTTAACATAAGGAGTTTCACCGCAACCTGCGCAAGCACCGGAATATTCAAACAAAGGTTGAATCATCTGAGTTGTCTTCGGCAAGTTCTTAGCAACTTCTGTACGTTTAACATAAGGTAATGTTTCAAAGAACTTCCAGTTAGCGATTTCAGCGTCAATATGTTTCTCGATATGATCCATATTAATAGCTTTAAGTTCCGGATTAGCTTTATTCTTAGCCGGACAAGCAGAAGTACAAATACCGCAACCTGTGCAGTCTTCAGCAGAGATTTGCAAAATAAATTTCTTACCGGCAAATTCTTTACCTTTGTAATCTGCGCGTTTCAAAGTAGCCGGAGCAGAAGCGAGTTCTTCATCAGAAGCCACTTTCATACGGATAACGCCGTGCGGGCAAACGATAGAGCATTTACCGCATTGGATACAAGTTTCAGGATCCCAAACCGGAATTTCCGTAGCGATACGACGTTTTTCATATTGTGTCGTACCTGTAGGCCATGTACCGTCAGCAACAGATTCAAAAGCAGAAACCGGCAGTTGTTCACCACGACCAGCGATGATTTCGCCGGTAACTTTCTGAATAAATTCAGGAGCGTCAGCCGGAACCGGAAGGTCAGTATGACGAGTAGAAGTCGGTTGAGCCGGAACTTTAACTTCGTGCATATGAGCCAAAGAAGCGTCAACAGCTTCAAAGTTCTTTTGAACGATAGCGTCACCCTTCTTAGAATAAGTTTTCTTAATAGCGTTTTTAATTTCTGCAATAGCTTGTTCACGTGGCAAAATGTTAGAAATAGCGAAGAAGCATGCTTGCATGATTGTATTGATGCGTTGCCCCATACCTGTTTCACGAGCAACTTCAACTGCGTTAATGGTATAGAACTTCAACTTTTTATCAATAATTTGTTTTTGCACTTCATAAGTCAAGTGATCCCAAACTTCCTCAGCGGCGTAAGGAGCGTTCAAAAGGAAAGTAGCGCCTTCTTTAGCGATACCCAAAATATCAACTTTGCTCATGAATTGGAATTGGTGACAAGCCACAAAGTCAGCTTTGTTAATGAGGTAAGCAGACTTAATCGGGTTGTCAGAGAAACGCAAGTGAGAGGTAGTCATAGAGCCGGATTTACGAGAGTCGTAAACGAAGTAACCTTGACCATATTTACCAGCGTCTTCAGCAATAATTTTAATAGAGTTCTTGTTAGCACCAACCGTACCATCAGCACCCAAGCCAAAGAATACGGCACGAACAACATCTTTACCTTCAGTATCAATGCTATCGTCATAAGGCAAAGATTTGTGAGTAACGTCGTCGTTTACACCAACAGAGAAGCCGTTAATCGGTTCTTTAGCAAAACCATTGTCATAAACAGCCTTAACCATACCCGGAGTAAATTCTTTAGAAGAAAGACCATAACGACCGCCAACGATTTTCGGCATAGCAACTTCGCCTTTAGCAGCAGCTTGCGCCAATGTTGCCACAACATCCAAATAAAGCGGTTCGCCGGTAGCGCCGGATTCTTTAGTTCTGTCAAGAACAGAAACAATTTTAACAGACTTCGGTAAAGCCTTCAAGAAAGACTTAGTCGGGAACGGACGATAGAGGTGAACTTTCAATACACCGAGTTTAGCCCCTTGCGCGTTCAAATAATCAATAGTTTCTTGAACGGTTTCAGCACCACTGCCCATGATAACGATAACTTGTTCAGCATCTTGAGCACCATAGTATTCAACAACATGGTATTGACGACCGGTAATTTTAGCAAATTTATCCATTTCTTCTTGAACAATACCTTCAACAGCGTCGTAGTATTTGTTAGAAGCTTCACGGCCTTGGAAGAACACGTCTGGGTTCTGAGCGGTACCGCGGATAACAGGAGATTCCGGACGAAGAGCGTGTTTAGCGTTGAATTGATAATCAACACCTTCAAGCATAGCGCGAAGATCGTCATCAGAAAGAACTTTAATTTTTTTGATTTCGTGAGAAGTACGGAAACCATCAAAGAAGTGCATAAACGGCACGCGAGCACGCAACGTAGAAGTTTGCGCAATAGCAGCCATATCGTGAGCTTCTTGAACGGAGTTAGAGCAGAGCATAGCAAAGCCTGTTTGACGGCAGCTCATCACGTCAGTGTGATCACCAAAGATAGACAAAGCGTGGTAAGCCAAAGAACGGGCAGCCACGTGCATAACGAACGGAGAAAGTTCGCCGGCAATTTTGTACATATTCGGGATCATCAAAAGCAAACCTTGAGAAGCAGTAAAGGTTGTCGTCAAAGAACCGGCTTGGAGAGAACCGTGACAAGCACCTGCAGCACCAGCTTCAGATTGCATTTCCTGAACATCAGGCACAACACCCCAAAGGTTCTTTTGTTTAGCAGCAGACCACGCATCAGCCCATTCACCCATCGGAGAAGACGGAGTAATCGGGTAGATAACGCAGACTTCGTTCATGCGGTGAGCAACAGAAGCGGCCGCTTCGTTACCATCCATCATTTTCATTTTCACATCTGACATTTAAATATCCTCATATTAGAGTTTAAGTAATGATAAGCAGTCTGACCAAACCAAGCGTCGCACACCCGAGTAAGCCCCCCTTTTATAGCCCAAGAGCCATAATACCGAGTAAGCCCTCCTTTTATAGCCCCCAAGCCAGAGTATCAAGTACCCCCTTTTTTATAGCCCCAAGAGCCATAATACCGAGTAAGCTCTCTTTGGCACTCATGGCGCCAAGCATACCCCGAGTAAGAAACCCTTTCGCCGCTTATAGCCTGAAACGCTCCCAACCGTGCACGATTGTAAGCGCTCCGAGCATTTAGTTAAATAAAACCAAATGCACCGAATATAATCCGGCTGCTCGATTCTTATATTTTTTATCGCGGATTAGATAGCATAAATGAGGAAAAAAGCAATATTTTTTTTACATTTTTTCCTCTTGTAAAGGAAATAAAAGCGAGATAAAAAAGCGGTTGCATAGAAATAAAAAAGCAACGATATTGAAAGTCAAGCATAAAAATCGCGCAAGCGAGCATTTAATATCGTAATCATTTTATGAACGACAGCAATAACGGCAAGCTTTCCCGGTTTGCCGTTATTTTTCAGCCTAAAATAAAAATCT
>CASFTO010000046.1 GCA_949297665.1 uncultured Alphaproteobacteria bacterium
AGCAGATAAAGCGACATACGCCATACCGCCAAAACCTTCCTCTTTGGCAAATCCATCTAATTTATCAAAGAAAGAACGAGGCTTTTCACCGGCACTAGGAATAACAATGGCACGCAATTCTTCACCATTTGCAGCTTTAGTATCATATACGCCAAAGCCGGAATTATTAAAGAAAGAGGTTGCATCTTGAATAACAAGAGGATTTCTCAAATCCGGTTTATCGGAACCATATTTAAGCATAGCCTCTTTGAAAGCGATTCTCTTAAAAGGAGCTTGGTCAACTTTTTTACCGTTTCCAAATTCATTAAAAATCGTTCCCATCGTTTTTTCCATAACGGCAAAAACATCTTCTTGAGTAGCAAAAGACATCTCCATATCAAGTTGATAAAATTCCCCTGGGCTACGGTCGGCACGCGGGTCTTCATCACGAAAACACGGAGCGATTTGGAAATATTTATCAAAACCGGAAACCATCAACAATTGTTTGAATTGTTGCGGAGATTGTGGAAGAGCGTAAAAGCGTCCTGGATTTAAACGAGATGGAACCAAAAAGTCTCTTGCGCCTTCAGGAGAAGAAGCTGTCAAAATTGGAGTTTGATATTCTAAGAAACCTTGTTCATTCATCAATTCGCGCATTCTTTTGATAACATTGCAGCGTAAAATAATGTTGTTGTGAATTTTCTCTCTGCGCAAATCCAAGAAACGATATTTCAAGCGCATTTCTTCAGGAGAATTATCTTCACCGAAAACTTGAATAGGAAGCACCTCTGCCATAGAGTGCAGATGAACCTGTGTTACTTTAACTTCCACATCACCCGTAGGCATATTTTTATTAACGCTTTCACGCAAAACAACATCGCCGTCGACAGTAATAACACTTTCCACGCGAATATCTTCAAGTTGCTTGAATAAATCGCTGGAACTATCAACCACGCATTGGGTAATACCATAGTGGTCGCGTAAATCGACAAAGCACAAATTACCCAAATTACGTTTACGATGTATCCAACCGGAGAGTTTTACTTTTTTCCCTGCATCAGTAGCTCTAAGCTCACCGCAGGTATGCGTTCTGTATTCTAACATGATGTTCCTCTGAATAAGTATTACAACGTCAATGGCGTCATTTTTATCCCAAAATAGCATAAATGCAAGCTAAAATTAAAAAAATCTTAAACAATCCCTCATAAAATCCTAAAAAAAGAAAAGGAATCAGCCCAATGAATTTAATTGATAACACAAAAGAGCTGCAAAACGCCTGCAAGACATTAAAAAAGCAAAAAATCATCGCAATAGATTGTGAATTTATTCGTGAAAAAACATATTATCCGATACCTTGTCTGATACAAGTAGGATATGAAGAAGGCGCTTATTTGATAGATCCCTTGGCAAAAGAAATGGATTATGAAAGTTTCTTTGCGGTTTTACAAAATAAAAGGATATTAAAAGTTTTCCATTCAGGTCGCCAAGATATAGAGATACTGTACAATTTATCCGGTTTTGTACCAACACCAGTTTTTGATACACAGATAGCCGCACAGGCGTGTGGTTTGGGAGAAGCTGTGAGCTATGAAAATTTGGTTAGAGTTTATTGTGGAATAGAACTGGATAAATCTTGCCGTCTGACAAATTGGCAATTACGTCCGTTAAGTGACGAGCAATTGGAATATGCCGCCGGAGACGTGACACATTTAATAAAATGTTATAAACAAATCGCCGCTTATCTGAAAGAAAATAATCGAGAAAGCTGGATAGAGGAAGACATGCTGGATTTAGTCGATACTTCGCACTATGAGCAAAATCCGGCAGATGCATGGTTGCGTATTAGGCATAACGGACATTCTCTGACGTTTTTAAATGCATTAAAGGTACTAGCCGAATGGCGTGAAAAGATGGCAAAAGAAAAGAACGTTTCGCGCCAGACCATAATTAAGGACGAAACTCTTATAAATATTGCAACAGCTTGTCCGAAAAGCATGGAAGATATGAAACAAGTAAGAGGGATTCGTCCGGATGTGGCCAAGAGTAAATTAGCCAAAGAAATGGTTGAACTATTAGCCTCTTTAACGGGTGATAAAATTGATAAAACATTGGGACGATTTGACCGAGAAAGAGATGTAACAATTCCTCCAAGTCAACATTCATTATGTGAAGTTCTGAAATTATTGCTAAAAATAAAGAGCAACGAATTTGGAGTGGTGTCGAGATTAATAACCAGTGAAAAAAATCTGCGAGAGTATATAAAAAATCCGAAAGCCAAAAATCACATATTAAAAGGCTGGCGTTATGACGTATTCGGCAAAACGGCGGAAGAGTTTCGCAAAGGAAAATTAGGTATAGTCTACGACACCAATGCGCATGATATAGTGATAAAAGAGTTAGATTAGATAAAAAAAGAGGAGCAAAGACAGCTCCTTTTTTTATAGGCTGGTGAAGGGATAAAATTCCAAGAAAAAGAAATAAAATTCTTGCATTATTCCAAAAATGAGTTAATTTAACAACAAGTTTTATTCTCTAGAAAAGTATAAAACTTAGGGCCTAGAAAACCCTGGAAAATGTAACACAGTCGTGAGCACACGACTTTAAAAATTGTGCCGATGTCATACCTCAATTTTGGGGTGGATGTCGGCGAATAAGGCTCTGCCCCAATAAGCCGAGCCGTCTTTGTGTTACATACGGTTTTCTAGCATCCGCCCGCCTTTAGATATTCTAAAGCGGGTTTTGTTTGAACTGAATAATGAAATAGCGCTATTATATACTAAATATGAACGATAAAGGAGAAAACCATGATAACAGCCGAAGAAAGAAAGGCCATCTGTGAGGCTCGCGACTTTGATGATAAATTGCTGCAGGGGATAGTTGACTATACGGTCACCCGGATGAAAAACAATCCTTATTGCCGTCGGATTCTGGAGGGTGCGAATTATCAGGAATTTGCAAGTTCGCCGCGCCGTCCGGATTATTTTGATGAAAATCATTTTTATCTGGAAAAAATTTATGTCGGTCATAATAGCGGCGGTGCCGGCGGACATTGCACCAAAGAAATAATGGAGGAAGACCCTGCCGCGCCGACCCGTGATGCCGTCTACTTGAATCGGTATGATCAGATAGGTTTTCTTTTTGATGCCCTGGAAACTATGGCGAGCCGTGGAGATGAAACTGCTAAGGAGCTTTTAACCCGTGAAATTCCGCCGCGCCCGCATTCTTCCGAGCGTAAATTTATGGAAATGCAAAAGCTTACTGAACTTTGCACAATAAATAATCCTAAGGGGGAAAGGCGTCTGGATAATATATGGCGCTATGAGCACATAAAAAACGATATTATGGATAAAATGGTTAAAGAGCCAAAGTTTTGCCAAAATCTTATGAAATTATCATCAGATATACTATTCAATGAGGTTGCGCACGAATGCTCGCACGGTAATCAAATGAATTTCGGTGTCAAATGGTCGGCGCAGGAAAGCCGGTCGCTCTATGGCAAAAGGGCAGATGAAGAGGAAGAGAAAAATATAAAAAAACTGAAAGGGGAAATAAAAAGGGAAGATTCCAGAGATGAACAAATCAGCGGCCGTGGCAATGAGGTCATAGCTGAAGCTGGTGTGATGGCACATAGTTATATTGCCATGCTGTCGGAAAACCCAGATAAGGCAGCAATTGAGGTTGTTAACAAATTCCTTTACGATAAACGTCTTTCCGAGGCAAATAAAATGAAAGAAATCAGCGAGGAAGAACGTGCCGCGATGTTTGCGATGGAAAACGGCACCTACACGCCGGATGCCGTGAAAAGGCAGCAAAAGTTGGCGCGGCAGATTTTTACGAATATCTGCCGGGATTTCGGTGAGATGCATATGTCAAGAATAGATAAAGAAGCTCAAATGAACTATAATGTAGAAAATTGTTTCCAAGAAATAAAAGGCTCCTATCAGGAATATATTTTCGGCTCAATTGACGAATACATCGCCGCAATTCCGGAACCGGGGCTGAATAAAGAACGCATCAAAGAGCTGAAAGAATTTGTCGCTGCCCGTGATGGGAAAGACAAAGAAAACATCAAAGAGCCGAAAGAATTTGTCGCTGCTCACGATGGGAAAGACAATTCCCCCATAAATCAAATGTTATTAAAGAAATTTAACAGCAACGACCGTTAAGAAGAAAGAAAATAATCTAATAAGAAAAAGCGCCCCGTTAGGAGCGCTTCTCTTCTTACTCTGCTATATCGCCTTTTTGACTTCTTCAAAAGCCTGTTGCAATTTGCTGGCATCAGGACCTCCTGCCTGAGCCATGTCCAATCTGCCGCCGCCACCTTGACCACCGACAACGCCGGATGCAATGCGAACCAAATCAACAGCGGAATACTTATTGGTTAAGTCTTTGGTAACGCCAACCACAATAGATGCTTTGCCGTCTTTATCTGTAGCCAAAACCATAACGCCGGAACCGATATTCTGGCTCATTTCATCTATAAAAGCTTTTAACTCTTTCGGATGAACATCTGGGATAACTTTACCAACGAATTTAACCCCGTTAACCATCTCAACTTCGCTATTTTTAGAAACGCCGCCACTGGCCAATGTCTTTTTCAAATTAAAGACTTCTGCTTCAAGTTTCTTTCTTTCTTCAAGCAAATTAGAAATGCGAGCTTCTAAATCATTAACATTAGTTTTAAGCGTGTTGCATACAGAATGAATTTTATCTTCCATCGCATCAACATACTGTTCAGCGCCTTTACCTGTAACGCATTCAATACGGCGAACACCTGCGGAAACAGCGGATTCTGAAAGAATATTGAAGTATCCGATTTCACCGGTATCAGAAACATGCGTACCGCCACAGAGTTCACAAGAGTAAACTTCGCCGTCTTTTTCCATCATAACTACACGAACTTCGTCACCGTATTTTTCACCGAACAAAGCCATAGCGCCGGTTTTAATAGCTTCGTCTTGATTCATTAAAACCGTATTAACATGATAGTTTTTACGAATAGCGTCATTAACCATGTCTTCGGCAAGTTTTAATTCTTCAGCAGTAATTTGCTTTGGATGAGAAATATCAAAACGCATTCTGTCAGCGGCAACTAAAGAGCCTTTTTGTGCAACGTGTTCGCCCAAGATTGTGCGTAATGCCTTATGAACAAGGTGAGTAACCGAGTGGTTGGCACAAATTTGTTTACGATTTTGTTCATTAACTTCAAAAGACGCAAAATCATCCAATTTAGCTTCCCCATCAATCATCTTGCAGCAGTGAACAAATACGGTATCAAGTTTGCGTTTGGTATCATAAACTTCAGCCTTAAAGTTTTTAGAAACGATAATACCGGTATCTCCAACTTGACCACCACATTCACCATAGAAAGGAGTTTGGTTTGCAACTAAATAAAATTCTCCACCTTTAACGGAATCAACTTGTTTACCGTCTTGAACCAAAGCTTTGATGATGCCATCGCTCTTTGTGGTGTTATAGCCTAAAAATTCGGTTCCGCCGATATTTTCTTTAACTTCAAACCAAATTTTTTCTGTACCGGCATCACCTGAGCCTGCCCAATTTTTGCGAGCTTCTTCTTTTTGTTTAGCCATAGCCGCATCAAAGCCTTGAACATCAACATTGATACCTTTGTTTTTCAAAGCATCTTGAGTCAAGTCAAGCGGGAAACCATAGGTATCATAAAGTTTGAAAGCCGTTTCACCGTTGAGAGTGTCGCCCTTGTTAAGATGAGAAGTTTCTTCATCTAATAAGCGCATACCTTTATCAAGCGTTTTGCCGAAACGAGTTTCTTCCGCTTTAATGGTTTCGCTGATAAGTTTTTCAAAACGATACAATTCAGGGTAAGCATCGCCCATTTCTTTTTGTAAAACCGGAAGAAGTTTATACATCATCGGCTCTTTAACCCCGAGCAGATAAGCGTGTCTCATCGCACGACGCATAATACGGCGCAAAACATAACCACGTCCTTCATTAGAAGGTAAAACCCCGTCTGCAATTAAAAAGCTCATTGCACGCAAGTGGTCGGCAACAACATTATGAGAAGCCTGCAACGGACCTTTCGGATCCGTATTGGCAATGTCAGCAATTGCTTTAATGATATGTTGGAAAGTATCTGTATCAAAGTTAGAGTGAACACCCTGCAAAATAGCTGCAATTCTTTCCAATCCCATACCTGTATCAATAGACGGTTTCTTTAAGTTAATGCGAGAACCATCCGGCAAATCTTCATATTGGTCAAATACCAAGTTCCAAATTTCAATGAAACGGTCGCCATCCTCTTCAGGCGTTCCCGGTAATCCGCCCCAAACTTCCGGACCATGGTCATAAAAGATTTCGGAGCAAGGACCGCAAGGACCGGTATCACCCATTTGCCAGAAGTTATCTTTTGTAGCGATTCTAATAATACGCTCATCAGAAAGACCGGAAACTTTTTTCCAAATATTATAAGCCTCATCATCTGTATGGAAAATAGTAACGGCTAATTTTTCCTTAGGAATCATAAATTCTTTGGTGAGCAATTCCCATGCGTAATAAATAGCTTCTTCTTTGAAATAATCCCCAAACGAGAAGTTGCCGAGCATTTCAAAAAATGTATGGTGCCGAACGTCATAACCAACGCTATCAAGGTCATTGTGTTTTCCGCCGGCTCGAACGCTTTTTTGGGAAGTGGCGGCTCGAGTGTAATCTCTGGTTTCGTTACCGGCTAGAATATTTTTAAATTGTACCATACCCGAATTTGTAAACATCAAAGTCGGATCATTGTCAGGAACAAGAGAAGAAGCGGGAACAATTTTATGTCCGTTCTTCTCAAAATAATCTAAGAAAGTTTTTCTTATTTGATTTACACTCGTTGTCATTTTTTTCTTCCCAAAAAAATTAAATTAAACTATTAACCGCACAAAGGTACAGCACATTTTTTCTGATGTCCAGTTTAAATTTAAGAGGGGGCACGATTCTTCTAAAAATTCAGAAAAAGAATGGCAATATTTAAATAAGTCGCAAATAAGAGCCAAACGAGATAGGGAACAGTAAGCGCAAAAGCCCATTTACTGATAAAAAAGAAGGAATGCATCATGAGAGCGACAACGACATCAAGTAAGATAATAACGATAACGGAAGCAAACAGCTGTTCCAAATAGAAGAAGCTGAAAGTCCATAAGATTTGCATAAAAAGTTGGCAGACAAAAAGAAGTTTCGCATCTAAAAGTTGTTCTCTGTCTATACTCGATTCGAGGATTAAACAAAAACTGAGGAATAAAAGAAAATATAATCCGCGCCATATATAAGAAAAGTAATGATTTTCGGGAGTAACAACCGGAATATCCAGCACTTCATAAAAAGCGCTCATTCCCTGAACTGTAAAATATTTAGCAACAACCGCCGTAATAAAGACGAGAAAAAAACTATAAAGAATATTAGATAGTTTACCGAACATAACAACCTCCTCTGATAATGTTGATATATATTCATACAATAAATAAAAAAAAGAGGGAAAAATAAAATTAAAAAAAAATTGCAATTTTAAATAATGAGATATATAAACAAAAGTAGAACAAAAAGTTAAGGAGTAAAAAATTGTCAAAGCAGGAAGAAAGAAAAATCAAAACGGACGAGAACGGAATTAAGTTATATAGTCCGGAAGATTTTGAAGGAATGCGCCGCGCCGGAAAATTAGCTGCGGAATGCTTGGATTACATTACGGATTTTGTGGATATTGGTGTAACAACGGAGCATTTGGATGATTTATGTCGTGAATTTATTGTTTCGCACAAAGCGATTCCGTCGTGTTTAGGTTATCATGGATATCCCAAAACAATCTGTACCTCAATTAACCATGTGATTTGTCATGGTATTCCTGATGACAGAAAATTAGCGGATGGGGATATAGTAAATATAGACGTAACGGTGACATTAGACGGTTGGTTTGGCGATACCTCAAGAATGTATTACATAGGCAAACCGAAATTAAAAGCAACGCGTTTGTGTGAAGTTACCTATGAATGTTTGATGCGCGGAATAGATGTAGTAAAGCCTGGCGCACATTTTGGCGATATCGGAGCTGTGATTGAAGAATACGCACATAAATACGGGTATTCCGTGGTAGAAATGTTTTGCGGTCATGGTTTGGGACGCGTTTTTCATGATGAACCGAATGTGTTACACTTTGGTCGCAAAGGAACCGGACCTATTATTAAAGAGGGAATGTTCTTTACGATTGAACCCATGATTAATATCGGTAAACCTGATGGAACGATTCTATCAAATGGTTGGACTGCGGTGACGAAAGACAGAACATTGTCTGCACAGTTTGAACATTCATTGGGAGTAACCAAAGACGGATGTGAGGTATTTACATATTCACTAAAAGGTCTGGATAAACCACCATACAAAAAATAGTAAAAGGACGTAACGATGGACGATACAAAAAAGACAACGAAAAAAAGACTAAAACAAGAAAAAAAGGAAGAAAAGCAAAAAGAACCGGATTATATTGGCCATCGCCAACGCCTGAAAGCACGTTTTTTGGCAGATTTAGGGAAAAGTATGCCCGATTATGAATTGCTGGAGTTAATATTAACCTATTCGATTCCCAGACGAGATGTCAAACCGATAGCCAAAGAACTGATTCGCAAATATACAAATTTGGTAAATGTTTTGGTAGCCCCGGCAAGTGATGTGATAGAAGATGGCGGAGTGAGCAATAATACGGCGGTATTGCTGAGTTTGATACACGCGTGTTGCAATAAAATATGTTGGGAAAATCTTGAGAGCAGGGATGCTCCCATGCTGACGAATAAAGAGGCGATAGTTGAATATTGTCGTAGTTGCATTGGGTATTCAAATCAAGAGAACTTACTGATAATATATCTAAACAAGGTCGGCCGCTTTATTACCAAAAATATAGAGCAAGTCGGTACGATTGATGCGGTAATGATAAGTCCGAGAGATATAGTGGCAAAATCATTAAAAAATAATGCGGTATCAATAATTATAGCCCATAATCATCCATCCGGAAACAATACGCCGTCAAATGCGGATGTAGATATGACAAAACAGTTGGCTCAAGCATTGGATGTTGTTGGAATAAAATTAGAAGATCATCTGATAATAACAACCAACGGCTATTTCAGTATGCGAGAAAAAGCGCCATACGTTTTGCATCCGAGAAGGGAATAAGATTTTTCCCAAGTGTTTTTTAAACAGGTCTTAAAAGAACAATTTCTCTGAAATTCAACTATTTAAAAAATAATTGAAAAATAGTTTTTCATAAGTCTTTTTTTCACTTGAGTTACAAGAAATTTTGTGCTGTCGTAATTAACGAAAAAGTAAGAATTATTTACATACAATTATAGCGTATTAAATGGCGTTTTAGCTATCCTCAAGCTAAAATATTGTTATTATACCGGAGTAACTCTAAAGGTTAGTATCAGGGTATAAAGAGGCGTGTAACAGCGTAAAATTTTATGAATTGTGAGATTATAAGAAGCGCGCAGGGAGGCTTTGTTATAAGCTCAAAACAGGCAGGAAAAAACAAACCATTTTCCCGCCTGCTTTTTTTTAAAAAAGATAAATAAAGTGCTTGACAAATGAATTAATTTCTGTCAAATTACACGGCGTGATAAATAAATCTATGTATAATAATTTTAAAACCTACAATTATGGAATTAAAAAACATTGTTGCACATTACGCAACAAGAAATGAAAAAGGTGTTGAAATTGATTTGGAAAACTTGTCACAAGACAAGAAATTCCGCAGTGAAGTAGTCAAAGCCGTAGTCAAAAGAGTTGAGAAGATACCTCATGCATGTATCGTTTTCCCATCATTCAAAAGCGGAGAAAATGATAAATCGCTGGGAAGTATCATCAATGAACTGGCATTGACCTTGCAGTTCGAATCTTTGGTGACCGGAAATCTGGAACAAATCAGTAGTCTTCGAATGCCGGCAGAGAATGTTATTCTGATTAAGCATTCATTCCGCAGTGGAAAGAAACTGAAAGAACAGATTGAAGAAATCAAAGCACGGGGGTGTAACGTTAGCGTAATTTGTCTTCTTGCGCATTCCGGTTCAAGGGTGGAAGCCTTTGCGCACGAAAATGATGTAAAGATAGACGCGCTCGTCTATACGGACGAAATCAACTACATTTAAACCCCGACCGATTACATTGTTAACTAAAAAAACACCGAAAGAACACATCTAAGACCGGCTAACCACCGGTCTTTTTTTTGTAGAGAAAAGAAATAAGTAATTAGCAAAAAGTAATATTACAATATTTATGCAGAGCAAAAGGTTCAAAACAAAAGGACATACCTTTTCAGATATATCCTTTTTTCAAAAACGAAAATTAAATGATTCTTACATCTCTCTACTACCCCGAGACTGTTGCCGAGCATTGTACATTTGCATAGCTTTAAGACGAGCTTCAGCTTTTTCTTCATTATCTTTTTCACGTTTACGCATTTGCTCCAAGGCTTTCGGATCTTTAAGTTTCTCAAGCATAGCCTTTTCCTCGGCAAAACTGACGGCAGCTTCGGCAACAGCTTTAATATCCTCAGGCTTGAAGACATCATTACCATCGACATCTTTAACCAAAGGAAGAGCTTGCTCAACCGAAGAAACTTTATCTTCGTGAATTGCGTCAATACCTTTATTTTCCATATTTTTATCATGTTCGCCTACAGCTCTATCGACACCGCTTTGTGCGTCATTTTGCATTCTGTTTTCTTCGTTAGCAACATCAACACTCTTATTATATTTATCGATAGTGTTCATAACATCGGTGACGTCAGTACGTTCTTTTCCGTCTTTGCTGACCAAAACCCAACTAGGCCCTTCTTGGTGAATTTCCAAACCACTCGGAAGTGTAACTTTAGAGAACATTTCTTTCATTTTCTGTTCCTGTTTTTCAGGAGTCATTTCTTTCTCTTTTTCTTTATCTTTATCTTTATCTTTTTCATGTTCTTTTTCTTTATTTTTCTCTTCAATATCTTTAGAAGAAACGGGTGATTTCAAATCAATACCGGCTTTTTCCGCTTTTTTCTCCAGTTCAGCACCTTTTTTAGCTAATTCTTCCAAAGAAAGAGGTTTATTCTCTTTTTTGTGAATATCATGGGGTAAGGCGTCATCATTAGCAGGGCGATTAGCAAAATGTTCTAAGCGTCTGCTGACAGGTTCATTATGTCCCAAAACGACAGGGCGTACACGTTTTAGGGCCTCTTCTAAAGCAGCCTTACGCTCTTCCGGCGTTTTATTATGTAATTCATTATTTTCCATAGCACATCTCCCGATAACTTCTATCTAAAATAAGTTTAGCATAAATTTTAAGTGACTTCAAGAGATTTTAATCAAAAAAGTCATAAAGACGTGCAAATAAAGATTTAGGATGATGATGAAAAGCAAAGTGCTTAAACAATAAATAATTAGTGATAAGTAAAGCCGTAATAGCTAAAGCCTGAGCATAATAAGGCGACCAAGCTAAGGTTTCTATAAGATATTGGAGTATAAAGACATTAATAACATAGCTGAAAATCCAAATAAGCAAAGATTTTAGGTATTGTTGTAAATGATTTCCCGCAGCGGAAAAGACGAGAAATTTATAGGAAGCAAAAGCGATAAAAGAAGAGATAAACCAAGTGAAAGCCAAAAGCACCTGATAATTGCGAGCGGAAAATAAAAAACAGAGCAAAGCAAAAATCAGAAACCGTAAAAACATATTAATAGAGGCCAAAAAGGCGAAGCGAATTCTTTCATCAATATTAAACCAAAATTTCAGCACGATAAATCTCCTATAAGGTACAGAAGAATATAAGCGTAAGAATGCATTTTTAAAGAGTTTAAAATCAATGAAGTTGCTTTTCAATCCAAAGCATAATGAGATTAACGATATATTCTTGCTGAGCATCTGTAAGTTGCGTTCCGGCGGGAATATGATGCCATTTAAATAAACATCCTCGACAGCAGGTAGCAGTAGCATGTTGAGCAATAAAAACCGGATGGTGACGCATTGGAGTTTGCTTCCCGTCATTAGGAATATAAGCCGGAGCTAAGCGAGTTTTAATAAAATCCCGCGCATGTAAACGAATAGTATCAAGACCTTTTTGTTGAATGTAGAATTTATCGGCAGAAGAGAGTTTAAATCGACTTCGAAAAGGAGATTTTGCAAATTTATCTAAAGGATTATTTTCCATACTAAACACTAATCGATAATTGTAACTAAAACTTCCTCAATTTTACGCCTTTTAACGCTAAGCACTTTAATGGAAAGATTTTGATAAGCAAGGATCATATTTTTCTTTTCGGAAGGGAATTCATTAGAAAGAGAAAGAACAAACCCGGCAAAAGTATCATAATCCCCTTCAGGCAGATGAATTTTAAGACACTCTTCAACATCTTCAATCGGCGTGTTGCCGCGAACAATCCAATTTTTTTCATCTTTTTGAGTAATATCGGGACAAGAGGGAGGCAAGGTACTATCATCTTCAAGTTCGCCGACAATTTCTTCAAGCAAATCATTCATGGTAGCAATACCTTCAACTCCACCATATTCATCAACGACAACAGCAAAATGGTTTCTGCTTTTTTGCATCAATGCAAATAATTCATCAATATGTAGCGTACTACGAATAAATTGCGCCGGCTTCATAGCCTTCTGTAACAAAGCGTCTCGCCCTTCGTGCTTAAATTTGAAATAGTCCTTGATGCTAAGTGTTCCGATAATACCGTCAATATTTTTATCACAAACCGGATAAACTGAAAAACGCGAATTTATCATAATTTTCTCCCATTCATCAAGAGAGGATTCGAAATTTAAGAAAATAATATCAAGTCGATGCGTCATAACTTTTTCGGCGGTTTTATCATCAAATTCAAAGACATTATGAATAATTTCTTTTTCCATATCATCAATAGTACCGTTTTCGCTCCCCACATCAACCATAATCCGAATTTCCTCCTCGGTAACATTTTCCTGATTAGCATCAGGATTAATACCCAAAGCTCTGAGAACAACATTAGTTGAAGCCGTCAGCAACCAAACAAGAGGCGCAAAAATTTTCGCAATAACATAAATCATACCGGACATAGCAAGTCCGATTTTTTCGGCATGTTGCATAGCAATACGTTTCGGAACAAGTTCTCCAAGAATAAGTGTAACATAAGAAAGAATCAAGGTAATACCGATAACTGCCAAAACATCTAATTTTGCCGGAGAAATGGTCGAACCATGAGCA
>CASFTO010000047.1 GCA_949297665.1 uncultured Alphaproteobacteria bacterium
CTAGGCCGGCGGGTTCCTTTTTTTTTGTGTTTTATCGGTTGACACGGCGTTGAAAAAGTGGTACATTCTTTTTTGTCAAATTATATTTATGAACTCAAAACTAATTAATTATGGGAAATTTATTATTTTTTGTAGCTTGTCTATTGACAGCTGTTGGTGGTGGTTTTTTATTAGCTTTTTGTATCATACACATTGTTACCGACCATCGGCTATTGCTCAAGATGCTTCGGAACGAACCGGTTGATATGAAGTATGATGAGGAGAAGTTTGATAAGTTTAGATTTATGTTTAACCTTGAGGGAAAGAAAGGGTATCTTATAAAGATTGGCATGCGAAGGCGTTCCAAATCTGAGACATTCTTTAGAAGATGGGGAAAGCTCTGTATGTGGGCTGCTATTCTCTTGTGGTTATTAGAGTATTACAAGATATCTGACTGGTGGGACTATTTAGTTGTTATCTTTATGGCTTTTGTGGCGGAGTATACTCTATCGTTGGTGCTATTCTTTATTATGGCTGCAATTATCAGCCGATTAGGAGTAAGAGCTTGTAAGAAATATGAACAGCAATAAATTTATCTTAGAGAATTTAAAAAAGGAGCTTTGATGCTCCTTTTTTTTGTATTTTATCGGTTGACACGGCGTTGAAAAAGTGGTACATTCTTTTTTGTCAAATTATATTTATGAACTCAAAACTAATTAATTATGGGAAATTTATTATTTTTTGTAGCTTGTCTATTGACAGCTGTTGGCGGAGCATTTTGCATTAGTTTTTTTATCTTAAGTTCTGTTACTAATCATCGTATTTTAATCAAAATGCTGAATCATGAGTGGGTTAATTTGGATATTGATGAAAGTAAATACGAACGAATAAAATATCTGACTCCTTTTGATGGGGTGGATAGATATTTGATAAAAATCGGTGCGCGCCGATTAAATGATGCCGAAAAGTTTTTAAAAAAGATTGGTACTTGGAGTCTATGGATAGGGCTTATGTTGTGGTTGTTTAATTGTTACTCGGTTTCCGAGTGGTGGGGCTATCCGTTGGTTGCTTTTATTGCTTTTGTCATTATGTTTTCTATATTGACGATTTTGACGTTTGTTACTTCTATATTTGTTAATTCAAGTGCAAAAAAAGCATATAAGAAGTATAAAAACAACTCAAGGAAATAACTTTACAACTGCGTGTTTGGAAAAGGAGCTTAGTGGCTCCTTTTTTTGTATTAAGAAACCCACAGACTTAAGCTAATCTGAGGGCTCTTTTTTGTGATTTAGGTTTATCTTAAAACGCATATTGGAGATTTAATAGGGCGGAATGGGTATTATAATTGTTTCTTATTTGCCCGTAATAACCGATATAGGTACTCCATTGGTTTTGTTTGCTTAATTCAATCCCTAAATTAATCTCGGTTGCATATTTGGAGATTTTATCGGTGTTTATACGATAATAATTATCGTTGATGACGGCGTTTATATGGGTGTTTGCTTGAGTGAAGTCATATAAAGCCGAGATTTTTATTTGCGGAATAAGTTTATATTCCGGCGTCAAATCTATTTCTTTTGCCAGTTTGGCACTCATTATACCGGTTAAGAAGTTTTCATTATTGTCTGAGAGATGTATATTTTGAGCATCCGTGTACGCATTGTTCCAAATATGCATGTATCTTAATCCAACTTCCGGCGTCAGGTAAGCAAAATTGTATCCGCTTAACAACTGAGTACTGATGGTTTGGAAATTATATTTACTTAAATCGTTTTCATCAAATCGGGTGTGCGAATACATGATTGCGGTGTTGGCATACCATGAGGAGGGTTGGTATTCTCCATAGATAAATCCCGAATGTGTATGTGCATCAGTGTTATATTTTATTCCTTCAATATCATTGTCTAAATAGCTGTAGCCAATGCCATATTTGAATTGTTTTTCTTTTTTTTCATACCCCATCATTATACCATTGTTATTGGTGTCTAAATATTCGGAATGTCCGGTTAAACTGTTTACCCAAAGGGTGGTCTTGTTTTGGGGATTGATTTGTTCTCCGCTAAGGTTGGTGTTAATTCCTCCAGAGGTGCGCGAAGTTAGGCTGTTTAACAACATATCCGTGTTTTGTCTTACAATATTAATCGGCGTAATGTTTAGGCGATAAGTTTTGTCATTCTGATTGGGATTCCGTACAAGTAGGTGTAGGGTGGAATCTTTTTGAATACTGTAATCTTGCAGAGTGTTGCCGTCTTCCAATACTTTTCCGGCAAAGACTAATTTTTGTTGATCCGGTGCAATGCCTTCTTTGTCTTGAATTTTTGCTTTGACATCTTCTATTCTGTCGGTGGGTTCAACCTCTAAGGTAATATGTTTGCCTGTTAAGGTTTTTACGAAAATTTGCATGGCCCAAGCGGTGTTTGACGAGCACATCAGTAAAAAGAGTATGAGAAGAATTTTTTTCATGACTTATCCTTTGAGGTATGTGTTAGAATAATAAAATGTTGGTTTGTTGCTTTTATCATACGATTGATATAGCTGTATTCGTTCTTTAATCTACTTCAAGAAAATGGTCAAATCAAATATTATTCTTATCAATAGTTTGTGGGGCGTTTTTGATGGACGGGGCAATTTGGTATGGGAAAATTTTGGCTCCTTTTTTTGTTCTTGACGTAAGGGGTAAAACGTGATATATTCGTTTTCGCTTTAATATATTTATGAATTAATTATCGTTATGGAAAATTTATTATTTTTTGCAGCGATTGCTATGCTAGGTATTAGCGTCGTGTTGTTTTTTATTCAGCAAATTGTGTGTTCAGGAAAAGATTTGGATGTTTTTAAGCAATTACTTAAGGATAAAAATTATACTGTTGAAATTAGTGATAAAAATATCTTATCAAGGTTTCCTGCTGGATTGGACGATTTTAATCTTTGTTGGGTTAAAACCGTCTTTCGGAAACGAACAACTAAAGAGGAAACGCTTTTGCATCATGCTAAATGGTTGGGAAGATGCGGCGGATTTGGTTTGTTTCTGTCGTTTTCAAAATTACCTCCAATCTTTTCGGTACTTTTAGCGATTATGTTTGCTTTAAGTATTGTGGGGGTGTATCGCGGTTTTATTTCCGGCTTTTTTGAAATGAAGACGTTTAAAAAGGCGTGGCTGCTGTATAAAACTCAACAAAAAGAACAAGGTTGATTAAAAAAAGTTTTTTATGGAGTGCTCTAATGGCGCTCCTTTTTTTGTGGTTGACGGAAAGAATTGCTTATGATACATTACGCTTAGTTAGAGTATTTTTATGAACTTAAAATTTTTTGGTTATGAACGACTTATTATTTTATGCAGCCGTTGTTCTGCTTGCGATTAGCGTTATTTCTTGCATTGTTTACAATGTGGTGTATTGGACTAATAATCTCAGACTTTTTGAGAGCTTGCTGTTTGATGAAAAGTATCCTTTTGAAGTGCCTGAGGATAATTATGAGCGTTTTGCTAAAGCTGCGGCAATTAAAGATTTTTGTGGCAGATGTTGGGCTAAAACTGCTTTTCGGCATAAAACAGAGGGTGAGAAAAAATTGGATAATCTCATTACCGGAAACGGTCTTTTCGGTGGGTTAGCCTTGTTTCTTTATTTTGTGCCGGCTGTTTGGGGCGTCTTTGCCGGATTCATCTTGGCGGTGCTGTTGCAATATGTATACAGAAATATTATCTTTGCTGTGGGGCATATTGTCGCATGGAGAAAGGCGCGTCGTATTTATTGGCAATATCAAAAAGGTGAGCTGTAAACAAATGAAACTTGAAGAGGGGTGCTTAGTCAGCACTCCTTTTTTATGCTCTAATTGTGCGCAATAATATCCGCCGTCATTAACGGAATAATGCTTGCCAGGTCTTTTAACGATAGTTCAACCTGATAACCAATCATGCCGGCGCTGAAAATAATTGTCGCAAAGTCTAGCGCGGTTTGGTGTGCAACGGTCTTAAACTGCTTTTTCATACCAATCGGAGAGCAACCGCCGTGTATATAGCCGGTTAAAGGCAATAACTCTTTTTGTTTGAGCATTTCTACTGATTTTTCTCCAACTGATGTGGCGGCTTTTTTCAAATCCAACTCCTCGGCAACAGGAAGCATAAAAACATAATGCGTGCCACTCTTGCCGGTGGTTACAAGCGTTTTAAACACTTGCGCGGGGTTTTGACCAAGCGCTGCGGCGACTTCCGTTCCCGATGTGGCGGAGGTGTTGGCGTAGCTGTATGTTTTATAAGCTATTTTATGCTTATCCAAAATTCTCATCGCATTGGTTTTTACATTGGACATGGTGGTAAAACTCCCTTGATTTTTTCTTGTTTATGTGCGTGGTATACGGCGCTCTGTTTTATTTGTAAAGTGCTTTTTTTTTGAACAATAAAAAAAGACACCCGTGTTGAAGGTGTCTTTTTATAGGCTAGTTGTTTTGGGTTATATCCAAAACACCGGAGCAATGCACGCGCAGTCGTTTAAGTCTTTGTGATAAAACTTAGCTTGCGTCTGCTCCGGATAGTACAAAAAGCACAAAATTGCATTTGGTGCAACCAGATTGGACGTAAATAAGAAGTGTTTTAATATGGTTATATTTGTTCCAAATCTTTTATTACGCACTCTTTCTGAAGAGCCAAAATCAAATGATTCTATTTGATTGACTAAGTCGAGAAATACCGGCTCTACCAGTTTTAATTCCTCTTGAGAGGGGAGAAAACAATCTCCTTTGCTTAAGCCGTTTTGGGCATAATTTAAGCAATGATTAAGAGCTATAATGTCAAATTGATGCTTTTTTGCGAGTTCTTGCAGTTGGAAACTATTTTGTTTACCGGATGTTCCTTGTATGTCATAGAGGGAAAAATGATTGTTTTGACTGAAATCTTGATTACTCATGAAATCATCATATTTCCAACCATGAAAAGTAAAACAAAGAGCGCGTTTGCCAACAGGGGCTTCTTTATCTGGATTTTTCCAGCCGATGATGCCGGTGATTTCTTGATTTAGTCGCTTGGGGCTGATATCACCATTAGCGTATAAATAATCCAGAGCTTTAGCAGAGGCTAAATTTTGTGTGTAACGCTCTGCGATTGAAGCGTGTTGTGGTTGCGGATCTTTGATTTCCGTCACGCCTAACGGGCTGGAGACTTTTACAACGGCTTGATTGGCGTCTTTGCCATAACTTCCGTCCGGATAAAAATAGTACGGATAACCGATTAGATTTCCAATTGCATTTAATTTGCGGGTAATAATTTTAATACTTTTTTCCATGATAATTGAATTTTAGAATAATTTTTATGCAGTGGGGACAATAATACAGGCTATTTTTTTCGTCAAGTCTATTTTGTTTTTTATTTCTTAGGGTTAGGGGGTATAGGTATAAAAAAAAGAAAGTCTTTGCCGGTGAGGGCAGAGACTTTCCGTTTTGTTTAATGCAGCGCTACAATAGTTTTCCAAAGCGCATATTGAAAACTTGTTTTGCTGCTTCGGTCAGACCATGGATCCTGCGGTAAAACAGAATCATAGCAATTTTCCCGAATTCTACAAATTGATTTTCAACTTCGGCATCAAAGCGATTATCGCTTATATAGCCTTTTAAGAATTCTTCATCGTTTAGGCAGATAAGTTCAATCTGTTCTGCCGGATTTAAAACTCTTGACTGCGCAGTGGCAACTTTTTGGTTGCTTATTCTGCATGAAATGTACTGTACCATATCTATATATAAAAAATTAAGTTATTGAGCTTTTAGTATAGCGCTTTTTCTTATGCTCTGCAAGAAAAAAATGCTTTTATTGTATCAATGGAGAGTAAATGCTTTAAATAGAGATAATTATGAGTGTAAAAAGTGCTTGCAATTTAAAATTATTTTGTTATATTTCGCTCTGTCCTTGCTGTAGGAAATCGTTTCTACGGCTATACATTAATTTTGTTGAGAATCCATAAGGAGATTTTTTTAGATGACTAAATACGAAAGTATGTTGATTGCACGTCAGGATCTCGGTCAATCTCAAGTTAATGACATTGTTGCAACTTTGTCTGAAGCTGTTAGAAAAGAAGGCGGCGAAGTTGTTAGTGTTGATAACTGGGGTTTGAAAAACCTGGCTTACCGCATTAAAAAGAACCGTAAAGGTTACTATGTTGTTTTGAATATTTCAGCTCCGGCTAACGCTATCTTTGAATTTGAACGCTTGGCTCGTTTGAACGAAGATATTATCCGCTATATGACGGTTAAAGTTGAAGAATTTAGCAGCAAAGATGATAAAGCTGCTGATGAAGCTGCTCAATAATAGGAGATGGAATAATGGCTAATAAAGCATTTTTTAAAAGAAAAAATTTTAGCGATAATTCTAATTTTGTTATTGATTATAAAGATACAAAGTTTCTTTCTCGCTATATCTCGGAAAAAGGCAAAATTATGCCTAGCCGTATCACTAACGTAACCGCAAAAACTCAAAGAGAAATCGCTCGTGCCATCAAACGCGCACGTTATGTCGCTCTCTTGCCGTATGTTGCTAACTAAGGAGATGGAACAATGGAAATCATTCTTTTGGAACATGTCGAAAAATTAGGCAAAATGGGCGATAAAGTTCATGTTAAAAACGGTTACGCTCGTAACTACTTGTTGCCTCAAAATAAAGCTTTGCGTGCTACTGAAGCTAATGTTGCTTATTTTGAAAAACAACGCGCTGAATTAGAAGCTCGCAATAAGGCTCTCTTTGATGAAGCTAACAAAAAAGCTGAAGAATTGAAAGGTTTTTCCGCTGTCGTTATTCGTCAGGCCGCAGAAACAGGTCAACTTTATGGTTCTGTTACTATCCGTGATATTGCTCATGCTATTAATGAATCCGGTGTCGCTTTGGAACGTCGTTTCGTTTCTTTGGATAAGCCGATTAAATATTTGGGCGTTTATCAGGTTAAGTTGAGCTTGCATCCGGAAGTTTCTCAAACTATCTTGGTTAATGTGGCAAGAACTGCCGATGAAGCGAAAAAACAAGAAAAGGCTTATAATAATCAGTCTGCAGAGGCTGCTGTTAAGGCTGAACCAGAACAAGTTGCAGCTGCTAACTAAGCCTTGCTATATTGCGGTTGAGCTGTCTTTGGGGACAGATTGACTTAGTTGCAAAAAGAGTCGTTGATGTTTATTAACGACTCTTTTTTTGTTTTCCTTATTAATTTATTTTAGTTGACTCTTTTGTCTAATGGCTCTATCCTATCTCCAGTTATTAATTATTAATTCTTTAGATTTATGAAAAAGTTATTATTGTTTATGGGACTACTGCTCATGATTTGTGGCGGGTGTCAACAGCAAAGTTCGTTTTCTGATAAACAGCTTGTTGCTTATGGTGAAGTTCTGCGTACTTCTTCTGAACTTATCTTGTTGGTTAGAAATGAATTACCTGAAGTCGTCAGTAATTCGATTAATCTCAATGACAGAATTATTCATATAATCAAACCTACGGAAATGTCTTTGGTTGATCGTTATAATAATTCGGTTCAACTTGATTCCAGTTTGGTTAGAAAAGGTAACCTTGTTGCTCTATATCTGAGTGCTAAAATTTATGTCGACTTTCCACTTGAAACTATCGCACAATATTCTAAAGTCTTTGTTTATCAAGATAGAGAAGGGTGGTATTACCTTTATAATTCCCAAATTGATAGGAATGATGTTCTTTATGGTTATGCTTGGAATGTCGCTCGAGAGGATTTTACAGATTCTTCTTTACCTTGGTGGATCGGAGGTATTGCCGGTGTCTTACTGATTGGCTTTTTCTTTGGTGGAATTCTGGTGTATAGAGGTTATGATGCCGGTTTTAATATTCATATATGCATTTGGATCATTGTTATTGCCGGCTTTATGGTTAATATTTTTAACGGCTTTTCCGGTTTGGCTCATAATAAAGATTGTCAATTACAAAAAGTGGAAGTGGCACAACTATCTCAGCCTCCAACTTCTGTTTATGAAATCTTTTCCGATGTAACGATTCAAAAATTTGATGAATTGTATCTCTATCGTTTGGGCGATAAGGTTTTTGCTTCTTCTTCAGAAATTCGAAAAAACGAAACTTCCGTTCTTTCTGAAGGATATAACTTGAGCGCGGTTAAATCTTTGAAAAGAGCTATTGTCATGACACTGTTGACGCTTACTTTTATCATGAGTGTTTGTAACTATTTGTTTTTTAGAAGTAAATAAATCTTTTTTTCCAAGGAGCTGTTTTAAGCTCCTTTTTTTGACAAATTTTTTGATTGCTTTTATGTTTTTTTTGTGTCTATACTGCGGACAATTAAAAAGTTATTATGTCTTAAAAAATTACGCTTATGAATGATTTTTATGTTCCTTTACGACAGGAGTTTTTAGATGCGCGTTTTATGCGTGCTTGTTTGAGTAAATACTTGTATGATAGCGGATATTACTGTTGTGATGTCTTTTTTGCTCAAGTGCGGTTTAAATCCGATAAGCAACCTAAATCTTTTCAAAATGATTTGGGATTTAATCTTGTTTATGAAACGCTGGCCTATAAGCCTAAAGATGGGTGGGATTGGAAGCGTTTGGCCGAAGAGTGGTTTCCTTCTATCAATCTGGCAAAGTTGCCCGAACAACGTGATATTGATATTAGAACATTTGTGAATTTAGCTCCTTATGAGACCGGAGATAGATATGATCGCAGAGCAAAGTATCTGAAGAGGAAACTTGATGAAAATCTTTTGTGGGAAGATGAATTGGCTCAAAAGTTTGATATCATTAAAGTCTATTTTGATATTCTTTCCGGACAATTCTTTTTCAGACCGTTTGAAATTAACAGTTTTCAACCTTATTTTCGAGGAGACAGGTTTGATTGGGACGGGGATTTTGTTGAAGGTTATCGTGATAAGCCAAATGAACAAAGAGCTTTTTGCAAATGGCTCAGCCGATATTATCAAGACGATTGGTATGAGTATTGTCTTTATGATCCGGATTATATTAAAGTCGGGTTTAATTGCGTTTATAAAATTGGGCGTGAGCCGTATTATGAACTGCAACATAAAGTAGAGGCTACTCGGCAATGGGTCAAAAACGAACATTTGCTTGTTGAAGATGTGCCGGTGTCGGTGTTGCTTTCTCCGCTCGAAATTGTGCAAGTCTTATATTGGATTCATACTTCAAAATGGCACAGGGCATATCATAGGTTTATGGATGTTTTTGACATTAATAAACTTGTGATTTGGGGATATTCTGATACGAGTTGGTTATGGAATGAGCGGTTTATCAATCCTAATAACGATGTTTATGCGAATCGAGCTTTCTTCTATACGGGGAATGTCTTGGAACTGACGACGGAACTTAAGGTGGATATTGCTAATTTACGCCAAGATATCTATAAGTTGGCGTCGGCGACGGAACGAGGATTTTCTATGTTGACGGGCATGTTGCATGATATTTCTCGACAGATGTATCGCATGAGTTGTTGCCAAATTCAAGCTAAATGGGATCATTTTTCCGCATTTGCTCGTGCTCATTGGCCTAATGAAGGGCAAAATTATTTGCAAACGGGACTTATTTTGAATGTGCTTCCGTATGATGAAATGCCTGTAGACTTTATGAGGACTTACGAGACAAATTTGCTGAGACGTAGTGAGGCGCGAATGGAACAAATGTTTGCTCATCTTGAAGGTGAGGGTTCTGCTTCAGCGGAAATAAAACGTTTGACACAAGATTTTAAGCAAAAGTATCAAGATTATGTTAATGCGCTTAATCAACTTTCTACTTTAAAGAAGAAACTTGATACGGAACATGTTCTTTCTCTTGATGATGTTATCAATTTGCAAAAACTTGCTGAGTAATTTTATTTGCGGTTGTTTCCTTATCGGAAACGCCGCTTTTTTGTTATATACTTACAAAAGAGTAGGGCTATCGTTATCAAAGAAAACCCCGCCATTGTGACGGGGCTTGTTGCTTTATTATTGATCTAAGAAAGAACGCAACTTCTTACTGCGGCTCGGGTGCTTCAATTTTCTTAAAGCCTTTGCCTCAATTTGACGAATACGCTCTCTGGTGACATTAAATTGCTGTCCAACTTCTTCCAATGTATGGTCCGTATTCATACCGATACCGAAACGCATACGCAATACTCTTTCTTCTCTTGGAGTAAGGGAGGATAAAATGCGGGTGCAGGTTTCTTTTAAGTTGGCATGAATTGCGGAATCAATCGGTTGTAATGCGTTTTCATCAGCAATAAAATCACCCAATGATGAATCTTCTTCATCTCCGACCGGAGCTTCAAGGCTGACCGGTTCTTTGGCTATTTTCATTACCTTACGGATTTTATCTACCGGCATTGATAATCTCTTTGCCAATTCCTCCGGTATTGGTTCTCTACCCATTTCCAAAGACATTTGGCGTGAGGTTCTCACCAATTTATTGATTGTTTCAATCATGTGTACCGGAATACGGATTGTGCGGGCTTGGTCGGCAATGGAACGTGTGATTGCCTGACGTATCCACCAGGTTGCATAGGTCGAGAATTTATAGCCTCTGCGATATTCAAATTTATCTACGGCTTTCATCAAACCGATGTTGCCTTCTTGGATTAAATCCAAAAATTGCATACCGCGGTTGGTGTATTTTTTAGAGATAGAGATAACTAATCTTAAGTTTGCTTCAATCATCTCTTTTTTAGCTCGGTCGGCTTCTCTTTCGCCACGTTTAATGGTATCTACCATTTTACGATATTCTGAAATCGGTAAACCGCATTCTTTACTCATTTCTGCCAAAGAGTTACGCAATTCGGTAATTTCTTCAAGATTATCTTTGATGAAGTTCTGCCAGTGCTTATCTTTCTTTTCAGCCATCTTTTCAACCCAATGCGGATCTAATTCGGAACGTTGATATGCTTCCAAGAAATCTTCTCTCTTAACGCGGCAATTTAATGCCAAACGCATTAATTTACCTTCAACCCCCATCAAACGGCGGTTTAATTCGTTTAATTGTTCGACCAATTCTTCAACTCGCGCCGAATTTAAATGGATTGAGCTCATTAACTCAATCAATTCTTTTTTGATATTTGTGTATTTCTTTTCTAATGATGGTTGTGCTTTTCTTCCGGCCAAGATCGCTTTCATGCGTTGGCTTTGAATACGGCTTAATTCATCATAGTAGCTGGAAATTTTATTCAAAATATCCAATACCGGATCAAATAACGCGGCTTCCATGGCGCTGATTGATGTGGTACTGTGACCGCCTTCTTCTTCATCATCCAACTCTCCATTGCCTTCGCCATCCAATTCTTCGTTTTCCGCAACGTCTTCTTCTTCGGGCTCGTCATCCACCGTATCGTCAAATTCTATGTCATTTTCTAAATCGTCGTCGATTTCATCCAGATTTTTTCCTTCCAAGTCTTTGGTTACTTGTTCCAAATCATCCACTTGTGGGGCTTCATCATCATAGACAATCGCTTCCGAATCAACACCGTACATCATTTCCAAATCAATGATATTGCGTAGTTGCATCGTGCCTTCGACCAATTCATCGCGCCATTTTGATATAGCTTTTAAGGTCATCGGATTTTCGCAAAGACCGCCAATCATAACCGTTTTGCCGGCCTCTATTCGTTTCGCTATCGCGATCTCTCCTTCGCGGGACAGTAATTCCGCCGTTCCCATTTCTTTTAAGTACATACGAACCGGATCGTCTGAACGCATCAGTTCTTTGCCGTCCAAATTACCGACACCGTCCTCGTCGTCTATTATTTCTTCGTCTTCTAAATGGTCATCTTCACCGTTATCGTCTTCAAAATCTTCCGTCTCGTCGGCCGAAATTATGCTGATTTCCATATCCGAAATCGCTGCCATGATATCTTCTATCTGGTCGGATGTTTCTTTTTCGGACGGTAGGGCTTGATTTAGTTCTTCAATGGTGATGTAGCCTTGTTCTTTTCCTTTGGCGATAAGTTTTTTCAGCGCACTGCCAAATGAATCCAACAAAGGCGCATCAGATGTTCTGTAATCTTCGTTATCTGTTTCTGACATGTCGTTCCTTAAAATCGATTTTAGATTGCCTTTTTATACGAAGTATAAACCGGCAAAAAATTGCAAGCGGTTATACACTTAATCTTTCTTCGCTACTTTGTCAAGCTATATTTATGGTTAATCCATATTTTTTTTTATGCTTTTACAATGGGAAAACCGCTCTTTTCTTCCTTGACAGTTAAACTTTGCTCTTGTATGATTGTGTATTGTCGGTTGGGAGTGCTTTTCGCTATGTTGTGGAGTGATGCTGAATTTCAAAATTTATCCGCTTTGGGTAAGGAAATTGTTGTTGAGCGGTTTATGAAAAATCTTGCCGCACGCGAAAATATCGACCTTTTTCAAAAAAATAATTTTTCCTATTTATGGGGCTTAATAGGAGTTGCCGGTATTAAAGGGACTTCGGTTGCCGTGCGACATAAAATTTGGGACGCTTTAGTCCAATTCGGTGTTGTTGACGCTTTTGATAAAGGAGTACTGTCCGATTATAATCGTCACCTTGCCGAACAATTTGATGATGGTAGATTAAAGGCTTGGAAAGGTTTGGATAATTTTCAGGCTTGCGTCAAATTTCGTAAAACCGTCTTGGATAAATTGGTTAAAACCGATGCCGATTTGGCTCAAAAGGTTTCTCCTTATTGCGTGGATTATAAGAAAATGATGGAACAACTCGATGAATCCGAGTTGAATGATAAATTAAAAGCCTATTTGGATCGTTTTAGAGGTATGGGTGCTGCTTGCGGCGTTACTACCGACGCGGTCGCCGCTGTTTATGAAAAAACTGATGTGCTCCGTAAACTTTGCGATGTCGCAGCTTATACGCATCGCAAATTATCCGAAAAAGAAAAAGATTATTTGTTTCGATACTTCTTTGATGCCGTTAATGACGGATTTTCTCCGAAATCCATCGGACTTGATGATGCCGTCTTGGCTAAACTTATGGCTGACGAGGCTTTGGACGGCTTGTCCGAACTCGAAGCCGAACCGCTTTTGGCCAGAAACGCCGAAATTGAAGATTTTGCAGCTAAGTTTGAATGTGAATTCGGTTTTTATGAGGAAACCGAGGCTAAATTTATTAAACATGAATTCGGCAAAATTCGCTCTATTACCGAACGTTGCTTGAAATGTATTCAAAATGACGCGGCTCCTAAAGGCGTTGTCTTTGCGATGATGCTTGTGGAACTTAATCAAATTAAATCGGCTGTGCAAATATTACTCGAACTCGCTAAAAAAGGACGCGCTATCGAACTTATCGGCTTTCTGCATCGTTTGCTCCCAAAAGTCAAAGGCTCCGAAGCATTTATTCTCGATATTATCTGTATTAATTTGCAAAATTTTCATGGCGAAGATGATTTTTTTGTTGAGTATGCCGCCAGAAGAACGCTTGCTGCCGTGCGTACTTTTATTGAAGCTAATTGCGCGAAACAGGCGGCGGTTTTACTCAAATATTTGGTCCTCGGAAATTGGTTCTTGGATAAAAATGAATTGGTTAAACAATTTATTCTTCTCGCTAATACTCTTATGGTCCTTGACGATACTTTGACACCGGAAATGTCCTTTTTAGCCGAACAACTTAAACTTCGTGTATTTGAAACCGAAAACGGTGTTATTATCGGTACGGATGAAGATAATCCTTTGGCTATGTCTCAACAAAAAATAGAACAATTTGTTGCTGGTACTTCAATGCTTAATTGGGCTAAATATGCCAGCGAAGATAAGAAAAAACTCAAATCTCCTGTTTCGGAAGGTATTGAAGGGGATACTTGCGATATCGATGTCGGAATTATCGGGCCTCGTAAATATAATTCTTTTAAACATATCGGAAAAACGGGAATTGCTCCTAAACCTGCTGTCGCTACTATGACTGTTGCTGAAAAAAATACCTTAAATGAACATAAAACATTACAGCAAAATATCTATAAACATGATGAAGATATTGTTATTCCTCAGAAAATTCAAGACAAAACTCCAGAGCTCACAACTCATACTCTTGTTAATGCAAAGCCGGTTGCTAAAATTCCTTCTTCCGCCGATATTCTCAGAAGTTATTCTCAAAAGGATAATAATGATGAAATCGTTTCGGAACTACCTAGCTCGCAGTTGAGAGAGAAAATAAAAACTGAAGGATTAACCGATATTGATGTGGGGGCTACTTTTAAATCCGATAATAATCTATCTGCAACGGCTACTGATTATATTAAACAAAGCGAATCTGTAATTGCCGATGATAACTTGCCGACAAATGCAGAGAATAGCTCTGACGATAGTGAAATCTTAAATGCTACTAAACCTGAAACAACGGTTCCTTTTTCTGCCGATTTAAATCCTAATGCCGATGAACTCACCTCGCATTTTGTTGGAAAACATGAGGTTAATGATAAAACTTCTCTGTCTTCAAACGATAGTGATGTTTCTATTGCAATGACTGACAAAAAAGAGCAGGGGGCTGACTCTTTTGAACAGAGTGTTGTGCAGACTAAAGATGGTAATAATTTTGTAAGTGAAATTTCTGTTCAAGATGTTGTTGAAAATTATCAAAATGCTCCTGTAACATCTGATGCTGATGTGGCGACGGATTTTGATGCTCCTAAAAATTTGCAAAATCATGTCGAACCAGAAACTTTCTCCGCTACGTCTTTTAATGTACCCGAAAATGATAACAATTCTCATAGCAATTCTGATGTTCCTTTCTCCGCGACACAAGAGGTGTTACAAAATTCTGTTGAGTTGCCTAAATTTGAAGAATGGAACACTGATGACGAAAATGAAAAAGATAGTACAGGTTTATCAAAAATAAATATAAACAGTATCTTAAATATTAATTCTAAAGAAGTAGATAAACATTTTGAGCATATTAAGCAAATTGCTACGGCGGCCATGAAAAAAGCAGAGGAACAGGCGATTGCTATTAAGAAAAAAGTTGAAGATACCGATTTGGCTAATTCGCCTTCTGTCAGCAAAATTAAAGCCTTTGCACAAAAAATTAAATTGTTCCGTAAAAAATAGTAATCTCTTGTTTTTTGAAGATATGCTCGCTTATTTGGTATTGTTTGCTTTTAATCCTTTTTTAAGTCGCTTTTGAAAGGAAAAAACAGAGCTTTTTTACTTTATTTTTTCAGTCTTTAATAGAGCAAAACGCCCGATTTTCACAAATCAGGCGTTTTTTGTAAAGTAGTTGATATTGTTTCAAACCTTACCTTTTTTCACAAAAAAGCAAAGAATACCATGAATAAAAATACTTAATCATATAGTGAGTCAAAGTTTTTTTCAGGAAAATCTGCCGCTTTTCACAAAGAGGCAGATTGATTTGAAAAACTTTTTTTGTCTTACAAATTACCGCTTTTCGCAAAGGGGCTGTTTGATAATGTTTTTCTGTTTAGGAAAAACAATTAACAAACGATATATTGTGATAGTATCTTCTTACGAAAATCTGTCGCTTTTCGCAAAGGGACAGATTGATTTGAAAAACTTTTTTTGTCCTACAAATTACCGCTTTTCGCAAAGGGGCTGTTTGATAATGTTTTTCTGTTTAGGAAAAACAATTAACAAACGATATATTGTGATAGTATCTTCTTACGAAAATCTGTCGCTTTTCGCAAAGGGAC
>CASFTO010000048.1 GCA_949297665.1 uncultured Alphaproteobacteria bacterium
ATCCATCATTGGTTGATTGAGCTCTAATGTGGAGGCTTCGGCTTTTTGCACGGCAGTTTTGGCGGCTTTTTTCGCATTGACCATCTTGCGTAAAGCTTTTCTTGCTTTTATGGTAGCTTTCATGGCTTTTTTACTTGCCTTTTGAGCTTCTTTTTCGGCAGCTTTTTCAACCGTCTTTAACGTGGTTTCTATGGTGCGTTCCACTATCTTTTTCGGAGCAGCTTTGGCGGCTGCTGGTATCTTTTTAATTTTTTCGGCAACCGGAGCAATAACTTTTTTCTTGCTCTTTATTTCTTCGGTTGGCTCAGGAGCGATTTTCGGAGCGGCTTTTGCCGGACTCTTTTTCGCTTTTGTCTGGGCAGGGGTTGCGGCTTTACGCTTTGTGGTTTTTGCCATCATCATTTCCTTTCTGTTGCGACTTTATCTTGTTTCATATTTACTCATATTCGGTTAAAGCATGGTTAATATATATGGTTTTTATGCGGGTTTTGTATATGGCGCAGGGGCTTTTTTGCTTGACTTTGCGCGTTGGCGTGTTACCTTTATGCTCTGAGATTAATTATTTTGAGTGTTGTTTTAAAGTATTTTGATTATGCAGAAAGATGAAAAATCAGCAAAGGTTCTTAATTCTAAATATTTGATGAAAGAACCGTGGTGCACGTTGCGTGAAGATGAAATTCAACTCGCTAACGGGGTGATTATTCCAAAATATTATGTGTTGGAATATCCGAATTGGGTCAATGTTTTGGCGATTACCAAAGATAAAAAGTTTTTGATGATACGTCAATATCGTCATGGTACGCAAACTGTCAACTATGAACTTTGCGGCGGTTGTGTTGATCCGACAGACGCTTCTCCTCTGGAAGCTGCGCAACGTGAACTCTTGGAAGAGACCGGATACGGCAACGGAAAATGGACGTTTAATCTGAAACTTTCCGCTAACCCTAGTACGACTAATAATTGGACGTACAACTTTATTGCCGAAGATGTGGAACCTATCGGAACGCAACATCTGGACGGCGGAGAGGATATTTCCGTACATCTGCTCTCTATGGATGAAGTGCTGGAGTTGCTTAAACAAAATGAAATTATCCAATCGGTGCACGCGTGCGCGTTTTGGAAGTATTTTGCCACGCATTCGTCTTTGGCTGATTCTTCCGCTTTTAAGGAAAAATAAGTAGGGGCGTTGGGGCTATTTGTTTTAAGCAGTGTCTTTGTGTTTGTGGTATTTTTTTGTTTTACAATTTAATTCTTATTTTTTATGGACAAGAAACAACGTGAACAGGCAATTAATTTGTTTGTTTTGAAGTATCGCCAAACTCCTAAAGAATATGGCGTGCCGGCGGTTGATGTTTTTAAACCGCAGAGAGCTTATATCTATGCGCCGACCGAAAAAATTGCCAAAGCCTATAAGTGCTCGCAAGGGCTTATTCGCTGGATGTTTAAATGGGCTTTATGGCCGCTTGCTATTCCGTTACTTATTTTGTTGGGGTATTCGTTTCCTAATTTTGTGCAGAATGGGGCGAAATTTGATGCGATTACTATTGCGGCGGTGGTGTTCTTTTTTGCGTGGTGCGCTTTGGTGTTAGGGCTTTGTTTTTATGGTATTTGGCAGGATAAAAAGTGTAAAAATCGTGTTCTTTACATTAATTATGTGTATTAACACTATGATTTTGCAATGCTTTTATGATGCCGTTTTGATTGAGGGGGCTTTATGCTCCCTTTTTATTTGAATGCTTATTTGCACTCGGCGAAATCGTTATCAAAAAATATTTTCTTGACAAAAATACGGCAGAGTGATACTTTTCTTTTACAGTTTTTATTTTTTTGTTTTACAATTAATGTTTATTTTTTTATGGAAGAAAAACTTAAAAAACAAGCGATTGATTTATTCGTCGCTCAGTATGGTGTTACGCCTCAGGATAAAGGCGTTCCGGTGATTGATATCGGTTCGAAACAAGATACTTTCTTGTTTGGGGTTGATGAAAACGCGCTGAGTGCTTATAAAAAAGCCGACGCACTTAACGCTTTTGCTCGAAAAACTTTGTGGTTGTCGCCTCTGTTGGCATTGCTTATGTATGCGGCAGGCGCGGGAATATGTGTCTTTCCTCATTACAAAGAGCTGTTTATTGTTGCGATTTGTGTATTCTTTTGCGCGCTGTTGGGGTGGGGCGGTGTCTTGTTTTACTTCCGGCGGAAATTTCTCGACGCAAGGAAAATATCAAAGGATAAAGTTATTGAAATCGGTTGCAGAATCTTTTAATACTGTTACTTATGATTGACGGTAATAAAAATTATTTTAATCATTTGGGGAAATATCCCGAAGATGACGGTTTGTTTTTTATCGGTGTCGATAAGAAAAATAAAGTGTGTCTGTATGCTAAAGTCGGAACCGATGTGAGTGATTATATCAGCTATGATGCTCGTGTCTTTGTTGCGCAGTTTGTCTTGTGGGGCGTTATTATCGCGTTTGCGTTGGCAATGTTTTATTGCTTTACTTTGGAGCCGCAATGGTGGATTTTGGCCGTGGTGTATGTCGTGTGCGTCCTTTTGTGTATCGAAGGCTATAGGGCCGTGGTGCGATATTTCAAAAAACTTAAGAAAAAATGCCGCGAAAAAATGTTTAAAATGGATTATGAAATTTGATGTTCGTTTATTTTGAACTTTTGTTTCATTTTTTGGGGAGCTTTTCGGCTCCCTTTTTTGTGGCTTAACAAGACCGCGTTTTGTTTGTTGACAAAATCGGGGAGAAATGTTATCCCTTGTACTCAAGTTTTATTTTTTTGTTGTATCATTTAATTTTATTCTTATGGACGAAAAACTTAAAAAACAAGCGATTGATTTATTCGTTGCTCATTATGGCGTGACACCTGAAAAGTTTGGTCATCCGGTGATTGAGGTTTATCAAGAAAAGAAAGAATTTTTGTTTGGCAGAAACCGTGAAGTGATTGAAGCGCGTTTGACTGAGCTTAAATTACAAAGCTTTTTTGAAAAGGCTTATTGGGTGCCAATATTTCTTATCGTCATAACGGGACTGCAGGTAGTTTTTATGTTCTTGTTTCAGTGGTATAGACCTTATTTCAGGGACGGATTATTGTTTTTGATTTTTTTGTTGCTGTGTTGGGGCGGTGTTTTGTATTTTCAATGGTTGAAATTACAGGAAGCACGGGAAAAAACTCGAGAAGGCTTGATGGAGATTTTTTATTAAAAAAGTCTGCCTTTGCTGATGTTTTTTCAGCATGAGCAATGTTCGTTTTATCTTTGGGGGGCGTTTGCTCCCTTTTTTTGGGGCTGTAAGCGGTACAGTTAATTTGCGGGAAAAGATGACGCCTATCTGCCGGAATCTTTTTTGTTCCATAGGCGGGTTTTGTAATTTGAGGCGTAGCCTTTTATCATTTTTTCAGCGTATAATTTTGCTTTTAGTTTGCTGCCGGAGATGATTTTATTCTTCCATTTAACGCCTTTTAATTTTTCTAGTGGTAGAGATTGGAGGTCAAATGTCAGCGGAAATTTGGTGTTGTCTATATAGAGAAAAGCCAATGTTTCCGGTAACTCCATAAACTTTGCATTTCTAATCTGTACGCCCGAAAGGTCTATTCCATATAAGTTTGGGTATTAATTTTGCTTTTAGTTCGCTGCCGGAGGTGATTTTATTCTTCCATTTAACGCCTTTTAATTTTTTTAGTGGTAGAGATTGGAGGTTAAATGTCGGCGGAAATTTGGTGTCGTTTATAAACAAAAACGCTAATGTTTGAGGCAATTCCATAAACTTTGCATTCCTAATCTGTACGCCAGAAAGGTCTATTCCGTATAAGTTCGGGTATAGTTTGGCGATGGAATAATCGGTGTTGATGTTTTTGCATTCCGGCATGTATAATGAGCGTAGTCGGGGGAGGCGGGGAAGTTTGCTGTAATTTAAGTCATTGCCTTTGCTGATGCGTAAGTTTTGTAATTTGGGGTGATGCGTCAATAAATGAAGGTTTGTGAGCAGAGTGGAACTGTTTAGCTCTAAAGTTTCTATTGTCAGAGGTATTGTGTTAAACTCAAAATTGTGTAAATCTATGTTGTTTAAGCGGAGTTTTTTTAAGTTGGGAAGGTAGGGAATTTCCCAGTGTTTCGGAAAGTTTTTGATGTCTTGCAACTCTATGAACTCAACTGTTTGCGGAAATACAACATCATGCGTGCTCCAGTCTAATCCTTTGAGTTGGAGTGTGGTTAATCTTTTACCACTGGTTAAATCCAGATTTTGCGGCAAGCCATCGCTTTCTGCTTGCGGGTTTTTATAATATGCGCCGATAATCGTTGCTTTTTCTCCTTGTGGATTGAGCATTAAACTATCTACATTTGCCCACTCGGGATACCAAAACGTAACCTCATCGGGGACTAAATGCGCGGTTTGGCGCGTGTTTGATGAACGCAAAATGTATTCTTTCGCATGGCGTTCGCTAAAATCAAACTCTATCGGATAGCCCAAACGCTTGAGCCGATTGCTGATTTCTTGCGGTTGTTCTCGCCTCGTACTCATTGCCGATAGGGTTTCTGCAAAATCTTCAGGACGATTGGTCTTTTCTATTAAATACAAAAGACGCTTGATGATAACCGGCGCGTTGGTGTGACTTAGTAAGTCTAATCCTACTTCATTCGTAATCGGGAGCGGATCCGTGCTTCGCATATACGGTAACATCAAGGTTCCGCAGCCTAGCACTGATTTCGGGTCGGTTATATCTACAAAAGCCATTTGTCGCTCCTTTATTCTTTTAGACTAGCCGATGGAGAGGGAAAAGTCAATAAAATTGTCGGATAAGCGTGCGAAATGCTTGACACTCTAAGTGCTTCAGCTTATTTTATCCGCATTAGTGATAATTTTTGTAGGAGATTGAATATGGCTGTGTCTAATGCCGTTGCTACTCTTTTAGAGGAATATAAACGCTTTAACTCCGTGCAGATGAAAGATTTGTTTGCTAACGATGATAAGCGTGCTGAAAAATATACACTCAATTTTGGCGAGCTGACTTTTGATTATTCTAAAAACCGCTTTGATGATAAAGTCCTAAAGGCTTTGTTTGAACTGGCCGAAGAACATCATTTGAAAGAACGTATTGAAGATATGTTTTCGGGCAAAAAAATTAATGTGACCGAAAATCGTGCTGTTTTGCATACTGCATTGCGTAATTTCTCCGGTAAGCCGGTTTTTGTGGACGGTAAAGACGTTATGCCCGAAATCCTTAGAGTTCAGGCTAAAATGAAGGAATTTTCCGACGCCGTTCGTAACGGTACTTTCAAAGGCGCTACCGGCAAAAAATTAAAAAATATTGTTAATATCGGTATCGGCGGTTCGGATTTGGGCCCGTATATGGTAACTTGCGCTCTTAAAAAATATTGGGCGAAAGATATTCAATGCTACTTTATTTCCAATATCGACGGCACAGCTTGCGCAGAAGTTTTAAATAACGTTAATCCGGAAGAAACTCTCTTTATTGTTGCGTCCAAAACCTTTACCACTATTGAAACTTTAACTAATGCGCGTACTTGTCGCGAGTGGTTGGTTAAAGCTCTTGGCGAAGAGGCGGTTAAACACCACTTTGTGGCTCTTTCCACCAATGCGAAAGCTGTTGCGGAATTCGGTATTGATGTGAACAATATGTTTGAGTTCTGGGATTTTGTCGGCGGACGTTATTCCCTCTGGTCTGCTATCGGTTTGTCTATCGCTTTGGCGGTTGGGTTTGATAACTTTATGGAACTCTTAAAAGGTGCTGAAGCTATGGATAATCATTTCCGTAGCGCTCCTTTGGATAAAAATATTCCGGTCATTATGGCTTTGCTCGGCATTTGGTATAACGATTATTACAATATTCATCGCTATGGCGTTATTCCTTATGACCAATATCTCAAGTTCTTGCCTTCTTATCTGCAACAGCTTGATATGGAAAGTAATGGTAAATCCGTTCGTTTGGATAATAAAAAAATTACTGACTATGCAACAGGTCCGGCTCTCTTTGGCGGTGCGGGGACGGATGTTCAACACTCTTTCTTCCAACTTTTACACCAAGGAACACAACCGGTGCCGGTAGACTTTATTATTCCGGCTATCTCTCATAACGAAAACGGTAAGCATCACGAAATCCTTATCGCCAATGTTTTGGCTCAGGCAGAGGCTTTGATGAAAGGTAAAACCGTTGAAGAAGCCGCTGAAGAATTGCGTGCGGCCGGTAAAGACGAGGCTACGATTGAAAAATTGAAGCTTAACAAGAGCTTTGACGGTAACCGTCCTTCTAATATGTTCTTGTTGAAGCAAATTACGCCTTATGCGCTCGGTATGTTGATTGCTATGTATGAGCACAAAGTCTTTACGCAAGGGGTTATTTGGGAAATTGATTCCTTTGACCAATGGGGCGTTGAACTGGGTAAGCAGTTGGCACTTAAAATCTTGCCGGAATTGGAAGGTTCCGCTTTGGCTCAACATGATAGCTCTACCAGTGCTTTGATTGCTAAAGTGGTGGCTTTGCGTGCGGAATGCAAGAAAGAGCAAGCCGAAAAAGTCGCTTAGGGGGGCGTGCTAAAACAGCGTCATGTCGCAGATTTTGAAACTTATGTACTCATTTTGTACACCGCGCTTCAAAATCTGCTTCCAGCCCGCTATTTTATCCTACCCATTGCAAAAACAGGAGCGGAAGCATAACGCTCCTGTTTTTCGGTTTTAAATGGGGGGCAACTTGGGGTGCTTGCACCCACTTACTTTAGTCCTTTATGGGGCGGGGTTTTGAGCGCAACGCTCGGGCTTCTTACATTTTTGCCGCGGACTTTTGGGGCGTATCGGTAAGCGGGTAGGTGCTTTGTGGTTTGTACACCGCGTTGTCTGATTTAACAATAGCACCACCCTTTATCCCACCCATTGCAAAAACAGGAGCGGAAAATAACGCTCCTGTTTTTCTGTTTGGCAACTTGTTGCCGTTGACTTAGTTTTTTATGTAGCGGAGTTTCGGGCGCAACGCACGGGCTTCTTATTTTGTTGCAGTGGGGGCTTGGTGCACTTGTGGGGTGCTTGGTGTACTTGTGGGGTGCTTGGTGCACTTGTGCACGCTTACTTTAGTTCTTTATGGGGCGAGTATGTTTTTATACGCTCGGGGTGTGCACTTGTTGCCGTTGACTTAGTTCTTTATGGGGCGGGGTTGGCACTATCTCTTTGCTGAGCTTTTTTTATCTTACTTTGGCAAAGGGTAGGTGGTGGCGGTGTGTGATTAAAAGTCGCAAAGTTCTCCTTTGTTGCTGAGCTTTTTTATCTTGCTTGGCAAAGGGGAGGTGATGGCGGTGTGTGGTTAAAAGTCGCAATGTTCTCCTTTGTTGCCGTGCTTTTTTATTTTCCTTGGCAAAGGGGGAGGTTGTGGCGGTGTGTGATTAAAAGTCGCAAAGTTCTCCTTTGTTGCCGTGCTTTTTTTATTTTCCTTGGCAACGGGGGAGGTTGTGGCGGTGTGTGGTTAAAAGTCGCAATGTTCTCCTTTGTTGCTGAGTTTTTTCTTTTCCTATCCAAAGGGATGAGATGGGGAGGTTTGGTGTTTAAATTCCGATTGTCCTATTGGGAATATGAATCAGCAGCCCTTCGGGGCAAGTTTGCCCTCGCAAACTTGATAGCTTATTTTTTTGATGTATGGCTTGTACGATAAGAGAGAAATTGTCAAAAATATATACAATTTTATGGTTGTAATGAGGAGAGCCGTTGTCCTTCGGGGCAAGTTTGCACACGCAAATTTGTTTGCTTGCTTTTTTTGAGGAGGCGAGCTTTTAGGGAAAATGCTTCTTTTTTCGGTTGCGCAATTTCTTTTTTTATGCTATTCTTTTCTTATGTTAGGTTATGGGGAGAGCGCAAATGTTTGTAGATATTGAAAATCCTAAATCTCCATTGAAAGTTGCCAATATTTTGACGGCGTATGATAAAGGCGTGGTTGTTAAAGGTGTGCGTCAACCCAAAGAAAAACTGACACCGGAAGTGTGTTTGGATATTCTTAAATCTACAAACCATCCGCGTTGTATTCAAAATATGCTCCAACTTATTGCTAAATTGCCGGATGAAGAGCAAGTGCAATTCAAAGAAGTTGTACTCTCTTGCTTTGATAATCGGGAACAGCCAAAGCCTGTTTTAGATGTGGGGCAAGAATTAGCGGAAAAATCCGGCTATGGGATAGAATTTGCGCAAGTTCAAAAAATTAAAGAGGGATTGTTTTTGTCTTCTGATGCGGTGGCTCTGAAATGTTTGATGTGCAAAGAAAGTGAGTTTACAAATGAAGACTTTAGCGCGTATGATAAAGTGATTTTTTTAAGTGATAAAAAAATTCAATTTAAATCGCAATTAAAATTATATGTGAAGTTTCCGAAAAATATGGAATTTCCAAACTCGCTAGATGTTTCTTTTTATGATGAAAACGGATGGGGCGGGTTGAATTTGTTAGGAGTGCAAAGCATTCGCTTTAAAGAGGGCGCTAAGGTTAATTTGAAAGGTGCAAAAAATTTACCGGATAATCTTGATGTTTCTCAATGTCTTGAAGTGAATTTGAGTGAATGTGATTTGAAGGGACTGTCTCATCTTTGCTTTAAGGATGGCGCTGAGGTTGATTTGAAAGATGCAAAAAATTTACCGGCTGACTTAGATTTTTCTCGGTGCGTGATGGTGGATTTATTAGGATGTAATCTGAGAAAGCAGCTTAATCTTCGCTTTAAGGATGGCGCTAAGGTTGATTTGGAGCGAGCTAAAAAGTTACCTCCTAATCTTGATTTTTCTTGTTGTGCTGATATTAGCTTGAGAAGCTCGGATTTGAGCGAACAATCCAATCTTCGTTTTATGGAGGGCGCATCAGTTGATTTGAGTGGTGTGAAAAATTTACCGGCAAACCTAGATTTTTCTCAATGTAATGAGGTATGGTTGTGCGATTGTGATTTGAGTGGACAGCCTAATCCTCGCTTTAAGAATGGTGCAAAGGTTGTTATGCAAAGTGCTTATAATTTCTCCGAAAAAATTGATTTTTCTCTCTGCTCTGAAGTGGTTTTAAACTGTTGTGATTTAAAAGACGTGTCGTATCTTTGCTTTAAAGATGGTGCTATTGTGGATTTGACGTTTGCCTATAATTTGCCGGAAAATCTTGATGTTTCTATGTGCGCTAAAGTGGATTTGGATGAGTGTGATTTCAGCACGGTTAAAGAGTTGGTGTTCAAAAATCGCGAACAGATGGAAAATAGTCATGCCAAACTGCCGGATGACTGGAAAGGAAAATTAGTCTTTACCGATGAGGTGCCGCAAAATGATTTGAATTTGGTGATGACGGCGGCGAAAACAAAAGGCGGACGCTAGAGATTTTTTAAGTTGCCGAATTAGCTTTTTTGTGGTATTCTCTTCTTAGGTTAGATAAAGGAGCGGGGAAATGATTGTCGGAATTCCTGATTTTAAGTCGGCGTTGGCCATTGAAAATATCTTAACCCCCTATAAAAAAGGGCGGTTGGCCCCTGATAAAAAAACGCGGTTGCCTAAAGAAAAAATAACGCCTGATGTTTGTATGGAAATTCTTCAATCCACCAACTACGCCCGAAACATTAAAGATATGCTCCAATGCATTGCCGAACTTCCGGTTTCTGAGCAAGGGTATTTCAAAGAGGTGGTGCTTACGACCTTTTCTAATCGCGAGCAGCCGGAGGCTATTCTTCAATTAGGCCGAGAATTGGCGGAAAAATCCGGCTATACCGAAAGATTGATTAAAGCGCAAGCACTCAGTGAGGGAAGATATTATCACTCGGCTCCACAGCCGTGTAAGTCTTATATTTCTTTACAAGGTGATGTTCAAGAGCGGAATTTTTCGGACTATGATGCTTTAATCTGCCTTAATAAATTGAAACTGAACGCTCAAGGGGTGACGTATTTTCCACCTGAAATTGATGCTTCGGATACGAAGTTGCTTATTTTTGATAATTGTGATTTGTCCGGCGTGCAGAGCTTCAAAATGAAAGAGGGGGTGCATGCTTCGTTTAAAGAGGCTTCTCATCTGCCGCATGATTTGGATTTGTCTTTATGTGCAAACGTCAACTTATATGGGGTTGATGTCGGCTCTTTGGATGGGCTGAAGTTTCGGGACGGGGCTACGGTTAGTTTGGATGATGCTTTGAACGTTCCGCATGATTTGGATGTTTCACCGTGTTCTTCCATTACGCTTGATTGGCAGGAATTAGACCGCTTTGATGAACTCAAGTTTCGCGACGGGGCAAAAGTATATTTGCGTCAATGCGGTGATGTGCCGGCAGATTTGGATTTCTCTATGTGTTCGGAAGTGGATTTTGAAGAAGATAATTTGGGCAACGTTCAAAGACTTTGTTTCAAAGACGGGGCAAAGGTCTTGTTTAATCATGTGATATCTTTTCCGAAAGATATGGATGTGGCTAATTGCGATATCTTGTATTTTAAGGCTGCCGATTTGAAAGACCTCCCGCAACTTGATTTGAAAGACGGGGTGGAGCTATATCTGAATAACGCCAGAACGCTCTCTCCTTTATGGGATTATTCTCGCACAAAGGTGTTTAGCGCCGCTTCTTGTGATTTTTGGGGCTTTGATGAGCTTAAGTTTCGTAAAGATGCAAAAGTTGATTTGTCTTCAGCTTATCATTTGCCGAAAGTTTTGGATGTTTCGGAATGTGCCGAGGTGGAGCTGGGCGGATGCGATTTGAGCCGATACGATGAGATGACTTTTGGGGGAAAGGTTACGTTTCACAAAACGTCTAATACCGTTACCAAAATGCCGAAAAAATTAGATTTGTCGCATTGCATCAGCGTTTGGGTGGAACATAACAGCGCCGATTTTAGCGCAACCAAGCAGATTGTTTTTGCCAGTCGTGAACATCAGAAACGAAACAATATTCCACTTCCCGATGACTGGAAAGGGGAGGTTATCTTTGCAGATGAACAGCGTGAGGCGGATTTGAATTTAGCGATGGTCGCAAAAACTAAAGGTAGCAGATAGCGCACCAATGTTCTTATAAAATATCGGTGTTTCGTCTGTTTGGTTGGCTAAAAATATATCTTATCTTTCTTCTTATAAAAGAAAACCCCGCAATTAATACGGGGTTTATCTTTGAGCTTGTTTACTCTTTTATTTTTACAGCAACGGAGACCATGCCGGATCGCTGCCATCGCCGGGGGTGATGACTAAGCGTTCGTTCGTGCCGGTGATGTCTACCGAATATAATTGTTTTGCTCCGTCAGTCGTTGCCGTGCCACGATTTTGGCGGTAGAACATAATTACACGACCATTCGGAGACCATGTCGGACCTTCCAGATAAAAGCCGGTGGCGAGGGTTCTTTCGCCGGTGCCGTCCGGATACATCACGCCAAGATTAAAGGTGTTGCCTTCCATACGGGTAAAGGCGATGTAATCTCCTCGTGGCGACCATACCGGAGTGGCATAGCGGCTGCCTTGTCTGAAACTGATACGGTGTACGTCTGAGCCATCTCGGTTCATCACGTATAATTGCTGATTGCCGCCTCGGTCTGAGTTAAAGACAATCTTGGAACCGTCCGGCGAATAGTTCGGACTGGTATCTATTGCCGGACCAGAGGTTAACTTTTTGGTTTCTCTGGTGCTCAAATCCATCTCGTAAATATCGGTTACGCCGTTTCTGGCATAGCTCATCAGTAAGTATTTGCTATCCGGTGAAAACGCCGGCGCAAAGGTCATGCCGGGGAAGTTACCCAATAATTCGGTGCGTTGGGTTCTTAAATTATACAAATATACACGTGGCTTGTTGTTCACATATGACAAGTATGCGATGTATTGCATATCCGGTGAAAAACGAGGGGTTAACACTAAATTTGCACCGCTGGTTAAAAATTGATGTCCATCGCCGTCTTGATCCATCAATGCTAAGCGTTTAACCGGTCGGCTGGACGGACCGCTTTCTGAAATATAGGCGATGACTGTATTGAAATAGCCTTTATCTCCGGTTAGGCGTTCATATATCGCATCCGCCATGGAGTGCGCCATTCTTCTCCAGTTGGATTTTGCAGAAGTGTATACTTCATACATCAATTCTTTTTGGCTGACGATGTCCCATAGCTTAAAGCGCAATTTCAGCTCGTCGCCGTTTTCTTCTAAAATAAAGGATTGCACCAATACTTGCGCATTTAAAACACGCCAGTCGCCGAATATCGGTTGTTGGTCAAATGAGGTAAATCTTTGGATATAACTACGCTGATTAATGATGCGGAACAGACCGCTTCTTTCTAAGTCGGCAAGCACAACGTCGCGTACTTTATCCGCATACGAAAATCCTAAAAACGCGCCGATGCCGTTGTTATCTGATAATATATCCGGAAAAGCCACAGGAATCGGTTCTTGTTGCGCACCGCTGATGGTTACGTTTAATTGCGCCATGGCGGGAGCACTGCAAAACGCCCACATGGCTATGATTAGGGAGAACAATTTTTTCATTTCAATCCTCTCATAAAGCTAAAACTCGAGTTGAGGAAATAATAATGAGATGCCCCGAAAAGTAAAGTACAAAATCAAGAATATAAACTAAAATCTATCTCTCTTTGGGGGCGGAAAATAGAAGTTGCATAAATAAAAAATTTTCTTATAATCTTTCGATAGGAAAAAAATTATTGTTTTACTTATTAAACTTATTTGTATGGATGAATTTGTTAGTACTTCGGATTTGTCCGAAAGAAACGAAAAAATCGATTTGGACGTGAATGGTGTTGTTTTTAAACCTTCTCTCAGTATGCTCAGCGAATGTACTTTGCCGCCGCCGCAATGCGGTGTTTTGGCCGTTTTGGTCTTGGTGTGCTTGATGTGCTTGCTCAGAGCTGTTTGGGCGCCTTTGGTGGAAATGAATCAAATCTTTTTTAATCCGCATTTGGCTATTGTTCCCGATAGTTGGTTGATGTTCGGGCGTGCGGGGATTTATTCCGCAGAAGTCGTCTTTGTGATGACTTGGGCGTTCTTGTATGCTTTGGACAATCGTAATGAGGAAATGTATTGGGTGATGTTTTGCTTAAATCTGTCGGCAATTATGCTTCTTGCCGCTTATTTGGTGATTGTTTGCACAATTGTCGCTACCGCCGATAAGTGGGGGATGTCTCTTTGGGGCGATTGGCGCTTAATTGCTCGTGATCAGTTCTTTTTGGGTTTTGTCTTTGTGATTCTTAAATCCGAATTTCAGAGAGAGCGTTCGAAAGTTATAATGTTGTAAAAAAAAATTAAAAATAGCAACTATGAAGAATAACAGATTGTTTTTTTATGGGGCTCTTCTTATTGGCGTTGTTTGCGCTTTCAGTGCCTTTATCTTGTTTTTTGCAGATAGTGAAAATTGGATGATTAACGTCGGCGCTTGGGTTACAACTTGTATCTCGTTTGTTGCATTTGGTTATGGTGAATGGCGCAATCAAAAAGAAAAGATATTGTCGTTGGCCTTGTTATGGCTGATGAGATGTGACCTTCTGTTTGTATTGGCGTTTGCGGCGGAGAATATCGGACGGAATTTTCTGGCCTTCATCTTGTTTTGCTTGGCGTTTATCGTCTTGTGGTTTCTTATTATTCATGTCGTGGCCAGTTGGCGACAGCGTCCGTAATGAATGTTTTTGGCAAAATTAAAGGCTTCTTTCTTTTAAGAGAGGAGCCTTTTTTGTTTTTTATACTTATGTGAGTGTTTTATTTTTCTTCTTTATCGGTAGATGGCGTGCTGTCCTTTTCAGCGTCGCTTTCGGCTTTTTCTTTGGCGACATCTGCACGTGTCTTCATTTCTTTGTAGACTTGTTTTAATTTGCTGAGGGCTTTTTTGCCACGCTCAGCCAAATCGTCAGCATTGGCTTCTACGCTGGCAATATATGCATCATGGTTTTCTTCCATCTTTTTGCCGATTTTATTCATCGCTTCAGAGAGTTTGCGTGCATTTTCGTTGTCATTTTCTTCGGCCGATTTTGCGCCGTAGTCTTCTAATTTTTTAACCGCTTTGCCGGTTAACTTAAACAACGTGTCTGCAATAACTCCTACTTTTTTTCCTACTGACATGAAAAACTCCCTCGTTTTGTGGTTTCTTTCTATTTATATAGTTGTATAGTATGAAAAAATAAATAAAATCTTAAAAAATCTATCTTCTTCCGAAAAGATTATTTTGCTAAAAAAGTATGTAAAACCTGATTTTAAAGCTATGTTAAGAAGTTGTGAGTTATTTTTAAAAAGAGTTGTAAGTGTTTTTTTGAAACGATACGTTGGGACTTATGATAACAGGTAGTCAGCATATATTTGAGGTTCTTAAAAAGAGCGTGCGGGCAGGGCTCGGAACGGCGCTCTGTTGTGCGGTGTTCTTGACGGCAACCGCTGTTGAGGCGTGGGCGAAAAATACCATTAAAGATGTGCGTACCGGTCAGCAAGTTGACGGTGTCAGAATCGTTTTGGATGGTACTGAAGATTTTGAATATGACGCGTTTTTGTTGGATTCTCCTAACCGCTTGGTGATTGATTTAAAAGATACGCAAATTTCCGGAACGCCTAAAATTTCTAAAAATAAACTTATCAGCGATTTTAGAATTGGTAATCAGTCTAAAATTAACGGAAAACGTTTGGTCTTTGAACTTTATAATAATGTCAATATCAAAAAGAAATTTACGATTGAACCGCAAGCCGGACAGAAAAATTGGCGCTTGGTGATTGATTTGAGTTCGCAGGGACTTTCTGACCCGTCGCCGAAATCTAATCTGAAGAGTAATTATACCGGTGCGGTTAAACGCAAGAAAATTGTCGTGCTTGATCCGGGACACGGCGGTAAAGATCCCGGTGCTATCGGGCGTTCTTATAGAACATACGAGAAAAATATTACACTCTCTATGGGTAAAGAATTGCAAAAACAACTGGAGGCTCAAGGCTTTAAGGTTTATATGACACGCTCTACCGATATTTTTATTCCGCTTCGTAAACGTGTGGCAATTGCCAGAAATTATCACGCCGATTTGTTTATCAGTATTCATGCGGATAGTGCGCTTAATCGTAATGCCAGAGGCTTATCCGTTTATACCCTTTCTGAAAAAGCGTCCGACAAAGAGGCTGAGGCTTTAGCTGAAAGAGAAAATAAAGCCGATATTATTGATGGTATGGACTTTTCGGATAATTCGCCGGAAATTAACGATGTCCTTATTTCTCTATCTCAAAATGACAGCCGTAATAAGTCTTCTAAATTTGCTGGTTATGTCGTGACAGAGATGAAACAACGAGTTAAACTTGTCAGCAATGCGCATAAATTTGCCGGTTTTGCCGTGCTTAAGGCGCCGGATATTCCGTCGGTGTTGATTGAGTTGGGCTATCTTTCCAACTATTCGGAAGAGAAGTTTTTGCGTCAGCCGTCTTATCGTAAAAAGTTAGGTGAGGCGATTACGAAGTCCGTGGTTCGGTATTTCAAAGATCCGGAAATCGCTTCCGCTTTATAATATAAAATATGGGTATTTATTGCTTGAGGTGTAAAAAAAGTCAGCCTTTACTTTAGATGGCAGAGGTTTCTTCTTTTGGGGATAATGCGCTTTTTTGATGATTCTTTATTTATTTTTCCTATAATCTTATTGTTGTTGATCGAAAATCGGAGTTGTGGGAATGGTGCAGAAAATCATTATCGTTTTGACGGTGTTGATTGCGTTCTGGTTAAACTTAAAACAAATTAATGCGCAAGAGTTAAGCTCTAATCCTTGGCTTGAAGCTAATGACGAGGAGGCTATTGAAGCGGTTTATCAAAAAGAACAAAAACGCGCTCGTCGACAGTCTACTCTTCACTACCAAACCGAGGAGGCTACTACTATCGATCGTACGCACGCCTATATTCAACCCGAAGAGAGCGGAGAAGACGAGGGATTTTTTGATTCGGTTAAAAATTTGATGAGCGATGACGATAATCAAGAACAAGCGTTGGTGCCGAATACTCAAGCTAATCGGCAGGCTATCGCCAGACAACAACAACAAGCCGCTGATAGTGGTTCCGGATTTAGTTTGCTAGGGTTGCAAAATGGTTTGAAATTGCCAAAACTCCCCAATGCTAATGCGCTTATTCAAAAATTTGAACGCGCTACGGGTGTCGATTTCAAAAGTATGGGTAAATATTTGCGATAGATGTGTTCGTAAGGGAGCGAGTTTGCGGAATGTTTGGGGTGGAGGCAGTGTGCGACTTTAGTGTAGAGGTGATGGGCGACTTGCGGCTTGCGACTTTAGTGCAGAGGTGAGGGGCGGCTTATGGTTTGCGACTTTAGTGCAGAGGCGAGATTTTAATGCAGATGTTGGGGGGATGGTTTGCTCGTGATGTCTTGACAAAGTGGGTTCTTTGATTTATGTGGAAAAAAGTTTTTGTGGCTCGGTGGAGCTTTTTTGTTTTTTTAGGAGTTTGAACAGTGAGTGAATTTATGGCACCGGTCGTTGTTTTGGTTAAACCGCAGTTGGCGGAGAATATCGGTATGGCCGCAAGAGCTATGAAAAATTGCGCGCTTAAAGAATTGCGTATCGTGCAACCAGAACAGTCGCCCACTTCCGAGATTGCTCTGCGCGCTTCTTCCAATTCCGAAGAAATTCTCCTTAATGCGAAAATCTATGCCTCCACGCAAGAGGCTTTGGCGGATCTCACGATGGTTTATGCCGCTACCGCTCGGCCTCGCCATCAGGTGAAAGAGGTGTTTACCGCGGAATATGCCGCTCAGCATTTGCCTCAAGATGCCAAAGTCGGGTTTATGTTCGGATGTGAGCGCACGGGGCTGGAAAATGAAGATATTTCTTTGGCCGATGCGATTATTGAAGTGCCGCTTAATCCGGAACATTGTTCGCTCAACCTTGCGCAAGCGGTGCTTGTTATCGGCTATGAATATTATAAAACAACTATTGCTCCCGAAGGACGGCGCTTTATTACCAACGGCGGACAAGTGGCCGATAAAGAAAAGTTGTTTAAGTTTATTGAAAATCTGAATGGACGAATTAAGCAAAGTCCACGGCTTAAAGATGAAGAACATACTAAGAGTTTGCTCCGCAACATCAGCAATATTTTTACACGCGCGCAAATCACCGAACAAGAATTGAATTCGCTTTACGGTATTGTCAATATCTTAAGTGATGGAAAATAATCCTTCTTTATCTTGTTGATTTAAAACTTTTTTTAGGTGCTGAGTTGGTGCGCCTTTTGTGTATGTTCTTTGTTGTGAGTTGCTTTATTCTTTTATCAAAAATTTTTAAGCGTAGCGTGTCTATTGAGCGGTGTTTATGGGGCGAGGTTCTACATTAAGGAGCCTTGGTCGGTAATAGTGACGGTATGATAAAAGTCTGAGAGTATCATAAAATTAGTCGGTAAGAGCATAAACGTTATTAAGATGTAAACAATAATCCAAAACCAAGTAAGCGGGCTCTTTAGGCTTTTTGTTTCCTCAGGTGTTGATGTGGAAGTTTCCTCCGGTTTCATCTGCTTATTCGTCTTTTTTATACGAAAGAGAGCAAGATGTGCGCAGAGGGTGATTATGCAGAAAATCAAATAGATTGGCCAGTACGAGATAAGGAACATATACAAAGTAGGTATAGTTGTACTTCCAATCGGCAAAATTTCAAAAAAATGGGCTAAGGAAAGAGGTGTTAACGGTATTGATATTAAGATGAGAGTGGTATAATAGACAACCAGCGAGTGAAACTTCTTGTATTTATCGGCACTGGTGGGTTGGTGTTTTAAGGCCGTTTTGAAAAGGCAGGTCAGTGTGGTGTTATTTAGGTATGCTTTTCCGTTGATTATGGGAAACATTATGAGCGCTATGTTTTGCATATACCAACGCCCCATATTTGCAAAATAGACGCATAGATAATATATCCAAGGGTACTTTTTAAGCCAGATGGCTATCGATACTACGGAGATAATTAAAGAGATGGTAAAAAGCAAATCTAGGGTAAAGCTATAGTCTTCAAATGGGGGGCGTGGTTTTAGTTTGTAAAATATTGCGGCGATAATGGGGAAAATTATTCTGTGGTATTTTTTTGATTGTATCAAATATTTTTTTGAGCATAGCCGTATCCTTTTCTATGACCATTATGGTTAGCGTAGGATGAAGTTCACTTAGAGTCAACCTTGCAGAGGTTTTTCTCCACAGTCAAAAATAAGGAGGGTCAGATATTTATTTGGGGTTTTGTTTGCTCAATAAGGCCAGTTGTTTCTCCAAAGCACTGATGCGTTCTTCGTACTCGGCTATCTTCTTTTCATACGGGTCTTCGCTCTTGGCATCTATACCATACGGCATGAATGCTTTGCTCTTAGATTTCTCAACCGGTATTGCCGCCGTGCCGATGACGGTGGTGTTTTCCGCAACATCTTTTACTACCGTTGCGTTTGCGCCGATTTTGGCATTTTTCCCTATGGTTATCGGACCTAAAACCAACGCACCGGCGCCGATAATTACATTATCTTCCACGGTTGGGTGGCGTTTGCCTTTCTTCCCGCCATAAGATTTCGTTCCGCCTAAAGTGACACCGTGATACATTGTCACATTGTCCCCGATGATTGAGGTTTCGCCTATGACGACTCCCATGCCGTGGTCGATAAAAAAGTTTTTGCCGATTTTAGCGCCGGGGTGTATCTCAACCCCCGTCAGCCAGCGCCCTAATTGCGAAACTAATCTTGCCGGCAATCGCCAGCCTTTTTCCCACATATAGTGCGAAAGTCTGTAAAATAGTATCCCATGATACCCCGAGGAGCATAAAAACGCTTCTAATCTTCCGCTTGTTGCCGGATCTTTGCTGGTTATCGTGTCTAGGTCTTGCAGAATCTGCTTGAAATTTGATTTCATTTCTGATATAACTCCTCTTCGTGTTAATACCTAATTAAGAATCTTTAGGTTAATATAACGGCTATATGAGTTAAATCAAGAGAAAATAAAGAGTATATCACATGGTTGAAGTTATCATTAACGGGCATGCCGGTAGATTAGAGGGACGTTATCATCAAGCAAAGCGTCCGGACGCTCCGGTGGCTCTTATTTTACACCCGCATCCGCAATACGGCGGAACGATGAACAATAAAGTCGCTTATGCGCTCTTTACTTGTTTTAAAGATTTAGGTTTTTCGGTGTTGAGATTTAATTTTAGAGGTGTCGGACGTTCGCAGGGGGCTTTTGAAGACGGACCGGGGGAACTTTCGGATGCCACTATCGCTCTCGATTGGTTGCAGGCGCAAAATCCTGACGCAAGACAGTGTTGGATTGCCGGTTATTCTTTTGGCGCTTGGATTGGGTTGCAACTCTTAATGCGAAGACCCGATATTAATAATTTTATCGCTGTTTCTCCGCCGGCTAATGAAAAAGATTTCGGTTTCTTGGCGCCGTGCCCAACTTCCGGCTTGATTATTCAGGGCGGTATGGATGATATCGGTGATCCGAGAGTTGTTGAAGATTTGGCTTTGAGATTAAATAATCAACGCCATGTCGATGTCGATTTTGCCATGATTGAAGAGGGCGACCATATGTATAACGGTCATTTGGTTGACTTGTACAAAGTTGTCGGGCAATATGTTATTGCCGCTCTCTCGAAAAGAGCTCCCGCTAAGAAAAGACGCGGGCGGCGTAAAAAATCCGAAATCGCAGAACAGATGTTGTTGGAGGGTAAGTCTTCTGACGCTGCTGAGGACGATTATGTCGATGATGACGAGGATTTTGATGATGATGAATATAACGACGACGATATGAACGATGATTTTGACGACGAAGAGGATGACGAAAAATAAATCTTTGTGGTTGAGGGCGTGCATTCTCTGAACGGTTTGCGGTTTATCCAAGAGCAAGGGCTGAGGCGGTGCACGGAGTTGCGAAAGCGGTGGTGCGAAGTTGCGAAAGCGGTGGCGCGGAGTTGCGAAAGCGGTGGTGCGAAGTTGCCAAAGCGGTGGCGCGGAGTTGCAAAGGCGGTGGTGCGGAGTTGCAAAAGCGGTGCGCGGTGTTGCTGTAATTCTGAGGCATCGTGCGCTTAGATATTTAAGGGGCTTGGAGCCTTATGGTCGCGCGCTTAGAGCAGAGTTGATTCTTTGTTTATCGGTGGGCGTTTAACTTCAGAGTGTTAAAATTTTTTGTTTTATCAGACTAAAAAACAGGTGTCACCATAAGGACACCTGTTTGTGTTAATTAATCAAATGAATTTAGTGCTTAGGTTTATTTGCCGCGGATGAGCAAAATGGTTAGTTTGGCTATAATAAACCAAATAGCAATTACTAGTAAGAGCCATTTGAAATTATCGGCGTTGATGCCGAAATTTAGAACGTTTGGCAAAACAATGGCACTTAATCCTAATGCCCAGAAAATGGCGATGATGATGGCGAAGAGAACCAGACCATCTTCAAATCTTAATTTTCTCATAGTCTTTAGTTTTGTGGAACGCGGGCTTATGGTCCGAGTTTCCGGTTGTTAAAATAATTTGCATATCTCTAAGTTATTGTCTGAGAGAGTAGCATATTTTAGGGCTGCATGCAAGATATTTTTTTATTGGGGGCGGCGAATATTGCCCATATTGACAAAATAATGCTTGATTTTTTCTTTTTTTATGTTATCAAGGCTTTTGTTAAATGAGTTATTTTGTCTATTATAAAGCTATTTTTCTTTACGCTTGGTGCAAACTAACCTTTAACATTGTGATTTGTTTTTTTAGTGTTTTATTTCTAATCCTAAAAATTATGGAAACAGAAAGATTTGTTTTTGACACGCCTAAGACGTGTTTTAATTCCCAAACAGGTAAAAAAATTGCGGACAATGTTACCGCTTTGATTTTGTTTCAAGACAACTGGGTCTATGCCTTGCTTGATAAGCAAAAAGATGTGCTTTTTGATGAAAAAGGACAGAAAGTGGCAGAGAATGTTAATCTTGATCAAGTCGGTAAGGCTTGTTATGTCGTCGGTAATGATGATGATAAAACTGTCTCTTTGCTGACTGCCGACGGTAGAGTGTTGTTTGATCATGTGCAAGATGTCGAACTCTTTGATTGCGGTTGGTTCGTCGTGCAACAAAATGATGTATGCGCTCTTTATCGTCAAGACTTGTCTCTCGTTATTAAAGGGTTTATTCAGGTGACTTTGCTCGGCGACGGCGAATTTATTGTTGCAGAACATGAACCCGAGCTCTTGACTATCTATCGTGGCGACGGTTCGATTTTGGCTCAGAATGTTAAAGATTTTCAGTTTATGACTTCAACTTTCTATTGGTTGAGATTTGAAGATAAAACAATTATCTTTGACGATATCGCTAAAACTCAATCCGTCTGCGAGGGGGCACTGCCGGAATTGTTGTTGGGTAATATGTACAAGGCGGTTTCTAACGGTCTTTTACACCTCTATCGTGCCGACGGACAATTGGTCTTGGCTGCTCATAAAGATTATTACTGTTTTGATAACGGAATGATTTTGGCGCAGCGTGATGACGATTCTTGGCTCCTCTTTAATCCGCATATGGAGGTCGTTGCTGATGAAATTGTGGATTTTTCAGGCGGATTTGATGATGAGTTTTTGGCCGTTTCTACGAAAGAATATGACTATCTCTTTGATGATAAAGGAAATCTGGTGCGCGAGGATGTCTTTATCAAACGTTGCGGACATCGATGCTTCTTGCTCAAAGAGAACGGCTTTGAGGCCGGCGGCTTGTATCGCTATGATTTAACCGAACTCGAAACCGGTGTCGTTGATGCGGATGTTTTCGATAACGGTTGGAGTGTCAGAGAAAAATCACCGCTTCCGGGACAGAAGGAAACTTATTATAAACTCGTTGATGATGAGAATCTTTTTGTCGCTTCTTCTCCGTCCTATATTGATTATCAGGAAACTTACGGGACGTGGATTATTTGTAACGAGAAAAATAAGTTTTCTTTCCATCATTTCGAACGGGGCACACTCTTGGAAGATGCTGACAAAATTATTGCGATTGGGGCTTGTCTGCTTGTCAGACGCAGCCTTATGGTTGAAATTTACTCATTGCCTCAACTTGTTGAACCGCAACCTTTGGGGGCAATACCGCAACCGTGGATGCCGATTTGGAGCGGGGATATTCTCTCTTTGAAAAAATCCGTTTCTTTCTGCGGCGGGACTTGTTTTGGCGGTGAGGTTGATTTTCACTTTCTTATTGACGATGCCCCAATGGTAGAAATTGGTGTACGAGTTGTTGTTGCTGATAAAGAAGACGATGATGTTGAGGACGGTAACGACGCAGATGCGCGGCAAAAATCCGATGCTAATGCTACCGCAACAAATGCCAGTGATGCGCCGAAATCGCCTATTGACGGTGGTGAAACGCAAAAGTAATGCGCTAAGCTCAATTTTAACCCCTTTTCTCTTTAGTGAGAAAGGGGGTTTTTTTGGTTATGATTCAACTTGAAATTTTGTTTTTTCGTGGTATAGTGACGGACGTTAAATGTGTTATTGTGTCGATTATGAGGACTATTTTTTTATCTCTGACCGATGCATCTTGTGAGTTTTTTTTTGTTTTTTCTAATCCTAAAACTTATTTATGATGAAAAGATTTTATGAAAAAAAAGGAAACGTTGCGTTTCCTCACTATCAACTGACGCAATTTATCTGTTATGGTACGGATACAATTGAAAATTTGAGAAACGAACAGGGGATGGTCTTGCTTGATGCTAAGCGGCAAACTCTGGGGACTAATCTGAAAATTGTTGCTTGTGAGCTCAATTACTATCTGGTATTGGTTAATTCAACTTACTCCTTGTTTCGGCGGGACGGAACCTTGATTTGCGACGGTATCTCGTGTTTTGAGATTTACGTTTCTCATTGGATTGCCGTGGCGCGGAATAATGGTGTTTCTCTCTATCGTCCCGATGCTACTCTCGCGTTTGATGGCGCTGAAGATTTTTATGTGCCTGATGATGGGGGGACTTTTTTGGCTAAGGGAAAAAACGGGCTTTGGAAATTCTTTGAGGCTAATGGAAATCCGATTGCCGAGAATATTGTTGATTTTAATTTTTATTCTTCGACTTTTTATGCCCTTAAGTTTGCCGATAACCCGAAAACCGTCGTTTTTGACCGTGAGGGTAAACGTGAGAAAATTGTCGATTTTGATTGTCAAAAAATGAAACTGCACGGTGCGAAAATGTTTTCCGTTTCTCTTAATGATAAGGGGCTGCTTTATTCCGCCGGCGGTAAATTGCTTTTGTCCAGATATCGGTCTTATCACGCGTTTGATAACGGGTTGGTGTTGGCGCAGACTTTTAATGATACCAAAGTGTTGTTCAATGTCGCGTTTGATACCGTGCTGCTCAATGTCGAACAGGTGGTTTATAATCCTCGGTTCAGTCCGCTGATGTTGGTGAATGGTAAATATGGCTGCTTTATCTTTGATGCTTTCGGTAAACTTATTTACAGAGCCGCTAAGGGGACTTTGCGTTTGGCCGGTAAGGATTGTTTCTTGCATAAAGACGAAAAAAGCGATAAATGGAAACTGTTGCGCGGTGATTTGTCAATCTTAGACGATGATTGTTATGCGGCCGATGTTTATCCGAACGGCTGGATGGTACTGGTTAAAAATCACGCAAATTCTCAAGCGAAGATTTATTATGAATTGCGGAATGCGCAAAATGAAACGGTGGTTGATGATGCGTTATATATTGCGTATTTGTCTTTGAGCGGCGCTTATCTGGTTAATCGCAATGCTCGTTTCTTCCTCTATGACGCGAAAGGAAAATGTATTGTTCATGATGCCGATTGTATTTATACTTCCGAGTATTGGTTTGCGGTTGGCAGAAAAAATCAACCTGCCGAAATCGGTTTGTTAGGAAACTTCGTTGATTGATTTGACGGGCTTTATTATGGGCACTCTTTTCTTTAGGGAAAAGAGTGCTTTTTTTGTCTGAATTTTACTTGAAAATTTGCTTTTTCGTGTTATAGTGGCGCTCGTTAAGTGAGTTATTCTGTCGATTATGATTCCTATTTTTCTTTTATCAGACCGATTATTTACTTTAACATCGTGAGTTTTTATTTATTTTCTAATCCTTAAATTTTGCAAAAATGAATGGAATTTATGAAGTGATGCGTGGCGAGATTTCTCGTTGCTGTCCATTGTTTGGACATTCTAAATGTTTTAAGTACAACATGTTTCCGTTTCAGTTTTATAAAGACAACGGATGTGTGCTCTATGGAAAAGATAAAAAAGTCTTAGGCGAAAATTTGGATATCGTTACTTGCTTTCGCGATATTTTCGGTGTCGTGAAAGATAATGCTTATGCCTTTTTTAAATCCGACGGTACATTGATTGCCGATGCGGTCGAAAATTTTAAAATCTTTGAATCCGGTTGGTTCGTGTTGTTGAAAAACGGTGTTGAGAATTTGTATCGTCCAGACGGCTCCTGCGCTCATCGCGGCGCTTCCGATTATCAGATGCCGCTTGACGGTGAGCTCTTCTTGGCGCGGATTGGTGAGGATTTTTCAAAGCTCTTTGAAAACAATGATGAAAATCTTTTGACGAGAACTGAGGAAAGTCATTGGGCGCTCTTTGATGTCGACGGTACATTGATTGTGGATAATATTTTGAGCTTTTCTTTGAAGTCTTCCGATTTCTTTGCCCTACGTTTTGGCGACGGTAGGGAAATCGTTTTTGATAAAAAACAAAACTCCAAATTTTTAGTCCCAAAAGATGCTAAAATCGAATTGCTTGATGGTGGTAAATTCGTGGTTGAGCAAAATCATAGGTCTGTCTTGTATCGTTCCAACGGTGTGAAATTGCTTGAAGGTAAACATACTTATTTGGGTTTTAAAAGCGGAATGGTGTTGGTTGATATGTTGACACGGGATAGCTGTTTGTATGATGATAATATGAATCTTGTCTTACAGGTGCCAGAGTTGTGCTTTGGGGATGAGGTCGGATTTATTTTCAGAGCAGACGGTGAGTATGTCTTTGATTGCAACGCTAAGCTGGTGGCTACTTATCCAACTGGTTGCGTACTTGCTTGCGGAAATGGTTATTATTTGGCTTGGAACGAAGAGCAAAATCAGGTTAGTCTGCATCGTCCGGATGATTCATGCGTCGCAAAGGTTTTGGTTGAGGCGGTGGTGTTTAATAATGACTGGAAATTGTTGTTTCGTTCGTCGGATAATGATGATGAGGAAAACTCAGTTCGCTATGTCTTGCTCGACGATGGGGATAATGTCGTCGTGCAAAGTGCAGATCATATTTACTATATTGAAGATTTCGGGGCGTATGTTGTCGGGAGGAACGATAAGTTCTCTCTGATTTGCGCTAACGGGGAAACTGTCGTCTGTGACGCAGATTATATCCATGTTTTCGGCGATCTTTATGTGGTCGAACGTACGGGACAAAAATCCGAGGCTTATTTCTTAACCAATCTTGAAGCCTAAATCGGTCTTAAATTTTAGCACTCTTTCTCCTCAGGGGAAAGAGTGCTTTTTTAATGCCTTGTAGAAAACCACCACTTTAGTGGTGGATGAATAAAAAGTCGGCGATATAATAAAGATATGCAATTTGTAGAGAGTTCACATAGCGTATACAGTTTAAGTTACCATATAGTGTGGGTAACCAAATATCGCCGACGTATCCTAAATCCCGGCGTAGTTGATTATTTGAAGAGTATTTTTCCGAAGCTACTAAGAAGTATCCCAGGGGTAGTTATTGAAGAGATTGGCTTTGATAAAGACCATATTCATTTTGTAATGATAATTCCCCCCAAATATAGCATATCAGATGTGGTAGGAAAATTAAAAAGCCAATCAGCTTCAATGATGAGAGAGCGTTATAATTGGTTATCAAGGGTGTATTTTAAGGAAAATGTGGTTTGGTCAACGGGATACTTCGTTAGTAGCGTTGGTGCGAATGAAGAAGTAATTAAAAATTATGTAAAGTATCAAGGACAAAGGGATTTAGGTCAACTCCATTTGGAGTTGTAAAGAAAGGCACCTTAATGGTGCCTTTCCAAGAACCCCGGGTTTACCCGGGGATATCTATCTTATTTCCTTATTTAACGGTGGGATTTTAGCTTTGCTATCAAGTTTAATACCGGCTCTTCCAACCATGCCTTATATACGATGTAAACCGCTAAAAACAGTATGGAATATCCCAGTATTACCAACAATATCGGCAGTAACGTCAAGAAAATGAACAAACCGCCCAAGAGCACCAAGCCCATTATTAAACAGCCTAAGGTGTTTTCTTTTTGCATCTTTTTAATTTGCGCTTCAATATCTTTGTTATCATCGGGGTCGGGGTATATGTATTCAATTTCCATGGTCACTCCTTTGTTTTGGGTTACTCCTATCTATGTAGGGGGTGTTTTATTAAAAATCAAGTTTGCGCTTAAAGAACTTTTTCTATTTCGGTATAATAACTTGTGGATGGTGTCTTTTCGCTTCTTAATTCGCTTAATATCATATACGGCATATTCAGATTATGAAAACGACCAGTGCCTAATTTGTTTTCCGGATGCGCCGTACCGCCGTGAAAGTCTGAACCGCCCGATGCCAATAACCCCAGATCTTTGATGATGTCTAAATAGATTTGACGATTGGCTCTTGGTTGCGCAGAGTGAAAAATCTCAACCCCGTTCAAACCATATCCTTGCAACTCTTTGATTGTATTGTATAAATCTTCTTGAGCTAATTTGGTGTGCACCGGATGGGCTAAAATTGCTTTCGCACCGTTTGCGCGGATGAATTCAATGATTTCTTGCGCCGGTTTGGGTTTGTTTTCTACATAGGCCACACCGCCACGGGCAAAGAGAACTTTGTAGGCTTCTTGCGCATTTTGAATATATCCTTTTTTTAACAACACATCCGTAAAGTGCGGACGGCGAATTTGAGTACGCTTTCTGCCGTGTTCGTCCTTGGCGACTTCTTCAAACTCTATATCTATACCTAAATTTTGTAATAACTCAAGACGCTTATGTGCCATTTGTTCACGGCGTTCTACTTCTGATTGTTGATAAGCTTCAAACGCAGGCAGATTTTTTTCGGGTATATCCAGCGCTAAAATTTCCATTTGCACATGCGGATAATACACCGATAATTCCGAACCGTTGACGAGTTCTATTTTGCTGTGGCTTGCAAGCGCTGCTTGGTGCAATTCTTTTAAGCCTGATACCGCGTCGTGGTCGGTTAAGGCGAGCGCTTCTAATTCTAATTTTTCTGCGGCGCGCAGTAATTCGCTCGGGGTTAAAAAGCCGTCGGAGGCGTTTGAGTGAGTGTGCAAGTCTATCATTTCAGTTCTTTCAGTCTCGTTTTTGTAGGCATGCTCAACAGAGCGATTGTTGCGTCGCTCTTGCGGTCTTATTCTTTACATAACTTAAAAGCGTAAAGTCAAGATGTTTGTGAAAATGCTGGCGTTGGCTCCGCTGGAGCTGCCGGCACTGCCGCTCGCTTGGCAAGCGCATAAGCTGATGGTCAAAAGCAATATCGCAAGGTGGCGCATCGTCGTTCCTTTTTCTGTTTTTGGTTATTTTCTTGATATTTTGCAATTTAGGGCGGAAATGTAAAAAAATATTTAACTTTTTTGATTTATTAATATCTTTCTGTGTGGATATTTGATATAGGATAAAAAAGGTAATGAAGTTTAGATTTTTGAGTTTACTGTTTATCGCTATGTTTGTTGTGGCGGGTAATGCCAGAGCAGGGGCGATTGAAGATTATTTCAGCGACTTGAAACAAGATGTTAAGCAAACTTATGACGAGGGAACTTGGAACTTGATGATACCCTTAAGAGTTTGGCATAACCGATGGACTTATGATGACGAACATATTGATAAATATAACGAGGAACCTTGGGGATTGGGGTTTGGCTTAACACGTTATGAGGGCGAAAATTGGCATGGACTTTATGCGATTGCGTTTAAGGACTCAAATGACTATATGCAGACAATGTTTGGTTATGCTTATCTGATTAACAAGGCGATTGACGAAGAAAAAGATTGGCATTGGGGATATGGATATACTTTGGGGGTGACACAACGTCACGAGTATTCTTATATTCCTATTCCGTTACCATTGCCGATTGCCGCTTTGACGTATAAAAATTTCTCACTTAACGCCACGTACGTTCCGGGGGTTAAGAACGATGGTAATGTGCTCTTTACTTGGTTGAGAGTGGATTTGTAGTAGAGGAAAAGAAGCAATTTACTTGATTATCTTCTTATTTTTAAAAGAAAAACAGCCTGAATTTTTAGGCTGTTTTTTTGATTGATAGGGCTTTGCGAGGGGCTTATTCATCCCACGGGAAAACTAACCAAGCATCTCCGGGGAGGTTGACCGCTGTTAAATCCGGATTTTCATTACAGCAATCTTTGGTGATTAATGTGCATTGTCTGGCTTGCGGAAAACGGCTTCTTAAATAACGTACCGTTTCACCGCTGTCAGCTAAATCGTCTATGAAATATACGTCATCGCCATCAAACAAACGGTCGGTGGAAATATCTTTGGTTTCGCCACGTTTGTTTTCGTTGTCGTATGAAATTAATTTCATGACACGGATGTCACGGATGTTTAATTTGTAGGCGATTAATTGCGCAGGAACAAGACCGCCTCGTGATACCGCAACTAAGGTCATTTGGCTGATGTCTGCACAATCAGCGGCAATTTTTTCGGCGATTATGTTGCTCCAGTTTTGGATTTCTTCCCAAGAGATATAATGCTTGTTCATCTTCTGTCCTTTTTATTATAATGCGAGAGGGGCGCAATTTGCCCCTCGTGGTGTTAGTTCTTTTTTATGATGCTTTTGCTGTCGGTTGAGCGAAAATTTCGGTGTCGCTCGGTTTGGAAACGATACCGTCGGCTAATTTCGGCTCAAACCATGTGGATTTTGGCGGCATCAACATCTTTTTATCCGCTACCGCAATCAGCTCTTCCACAGAGGTCGGATAAACCATAAAGCCGACACTGTACGGACGAGCGTTGACGAGTTTTTCTATTTCCGCCGTGCCTCGGATACCGCCGACAAATTCAATACGCTCATCGTTGCGCAGGTCGGTGATGTTTAAGATTTTATCCAAGACTTTGTCACTTAAGATACTTACATCTAATTGAGATACGGGGTCGTCTCCGAGAGGTGCTCCTTTGTAGGTCATTTCGTACCACTGGTTATTTAAGTACATCATAAATTGACCTTTTTTCTCCGGTTTGCGACATTCTGACGGAACAACCGAAAATTCATGACTCAACGCACGCATAAATTCGTGGGTGTTTTTGCCGTTTAAGTCATGTACAAAACGGTTATAATCCCAAATTTTCATCTCATCTGCAAAAAAGGCCACTGCCAAGAAACGCGCGGTTTCAGAGGTGCCGTCTTCGGCTGCCAAGCGAGAGGCGGCGGCGGAACGATGGTGCCCGTCGGCTATGTATGCCTCGTTTTGCGCATTGAAGGCTTCGGTTATCAGGTTAATTTCTTTATCGTTGTCAATTATCCATAAACTGTGGCGGACATTGTTATCGCCGATGACGCTGATGTATGGCGCTTCGTTTAAGATTATTTGTTGCAAGAGATGTTTGATTTCTGGTATCTCTTTATTGATGAGCAGAGCAGGACCGGTTTGCGCGCCAACGGTGCGAATCTGTTTAACGCGGTCGTTTTCTTTGACTACTCTGGTTAATTCGTGGCGCTTGATGCGGCCTTCATCATAGGCTTTGACAGAAGCGGCTACGGCTAAGCCGGTTTGGATATGTTCGCCCATTACCATTTGATATACATAGTAGCAGGGTTTGTTTAATTCTTGCAACACGCCTTCTTGCATTAATTTTTGGAAGTTAGCGGCGGCGCGCTCGTATACGCATTCTTCATAAGGAGACATTTCTCCGGGGAAATCTATCTCTGCCTTGGAGATATGTAAAAAGCTGTATGGATTGCCCAATGCTTTTACTTTAGCTTCTGATGAGGACAATACATCATACGGAGGAGCTGCCACTTGACCGGCATAAAACGGGGTCGGAATTATTCCCTTAAACGGGGCGTATATCACATTTTCATCTGTCATTTATTTTATCCTTTTCTTATCGGCGCTTTTTATTTTGCGCTAAAACGCTCAAACTTTATCTGTTCTTTTAGGGCTTGTCTAATGAAATACGCACGTTGTACACTTTTTTTGCGCTTTTATATATAAGGGGGCAACTTTATGTTGGGAGAAGAAGGCATGAGTAAAAAGTTTGGGAGTAATTGTAATTTTTTTTTGTGTAAATTTAGTTATTTATCAGAAAAAATCAAAAACTTTAAAAAAAACTCTTTACATTCAAATAAATTTGCGCTATTAACTCTTTCATTCACGCAATCGTAGCTCAACTGGATAGAGCATCTGACTACGGATCAGAAGGTTGTGAGTTCGAACCCCGCCGAGTGCACCAGTTAAAGTCTCCGATACCACCGTCGGAGATTTTTTTTGTGTTATAAGTTTGCTTGCCGGTTGTTTTGGTGCTAAAAAATCTAATATTATGGGTATAAGGATTAAATAGGGGTTGCGTTGCTTTATCCCCGTTTGTATATTTATGCGAATATGTGAAGCTTGTTTATTCAATAGGGGCGTTTATGGCTAAGTTTTTGGTTAATCTTATTAGTTTTGGTTTGTTGATGGCGGTGTTGCTTTTTGCCGGCATCTTTATTTGGTTCAAAACTTCCGGCTTTGATATTCCGGATTATTCGAATCTGGCTACTTATGAACCGCCGGTTACCACTCGCCTTTATGCCGGTGATGGACAGGTTATGATGGAATATGCCGCTGAAAAACGTATCTTTGTGCCCGAAGATAAAATTCCTGAACGCGTTAAACAGGCCTTTATTGCCGCTGAAGATAAACATTTTTATTCACACCCCGGTATTGATTTAATCGGTATCGTTCGCGCCGTCTTTACGAATGTGGTGAATTATGCCAAAGGTAAACGCTTGGTCGGCGCTTCCACCATTACACAACAAGTGGCTAAAAACTTCCTTCTTTCTTCCGAACGTTCGCTTATTCGTAAAATTAAAGAGGCTATCCTTGCTTATCGTATCAGTAAGGCCTTTTCTAAAGAACATGTGTTGGAACTTTATTTAAACGAAATTTATCTCGGGAATCGTGCTTATGGTGTGGCGGCCGCAGCGCTTAACTATTTTAATAAATCACTTTCCGAGTTAACGCTTGAAGAAACGGCTTATTTGGCGGCACTTCCAAAGGGACCGAACAACTATAATCCGAAAAAACGTTATGACGCTGCTATTGCTCGTCGTAACTGGGTTATCGGGCGTATGCTTGAAGATGGTTATGTGACCGAAGAAGAAGCTAAAGAGGCGCAGGCTAAACCGCTGGTTACCGTTGATAAAAAATTCGGCTATCTTAAAGACAGCGAATATTTTAGCGATGAAGTCAGACGCGTGATTTCTAAAAGCTTGGGCGAAGATGCCGTGTTTGAAGGTGGTTTGATGGTGCGTACCACTCTGGATCCAAAGTTACAGGAACTCGCCACAAAAGTCTTTCGCAAAGGTTTGATGAATTATGACCGCCGTCATGGCTTTAGAGGGGCTACAGCTCGTATTGACTTGAATGGTAATTATCAGGAAGAACTTAAAAAAGTTGAACTTCCCAAAGGGGCGGAGAAGTCTTGGAAAAAGGCGGTGGTGTTGACGGTTGCTCCTCAGCAGGCTAAAGTTGAAAATGTCGATGGAAAGCAAGGTATTATTACACTTAAAAGTTTGGCTTGGGCTCGTAAAACTCTTAAAAATCAACAAGTCAGCGCTGCTCCGACAAAAGTTACCGATGTACTTAAAGCCGGCGATGTGATTTATGTGGAAGAAGTTAAAGATGGCGTGTTTGAACTTCGTCAGGTGCCTAATGTTGAAGGCGCTATGGTGGTGCTTGATCCACATAATGGTAAAGTGTTGGCGATGGTGGGCGGTTTTTCTTTTAATAAATCGCAATTTAACCGCGCGACACAGGCTTATCGTCAAACAGGTTCTACCTTTAAACCTATTGTTTATGCAGCGGCGCTTGAGTTAGGTTATTCTCCGACAGACCTTATTCTTGATGCTCCGTTTGTGCTTGATCAGGGGCCGGGGTTGCCTCTTTGGAAGCCTTCTAACTATTCGGCAGGGTTCTCCGGCTTGACAACTCTTCGTCAGGGAATTGAAAAATCCAAAAACCTTATGACCGTGCGTTTGGCACAAGATGTCGGTATGGATAAAGTGGCCGCTATGGCGAAACGTCTTGGGGTTGATGATAATTTGCCGCAACTTCTCTCTATGTCTTTGGGGGCGGATGATACTCGCTTGGTGGATATGGTAACCGCTTATGCCGTCTTTGTGAACGGAGGTAAAAAAGTTACACCGTATTTGATTGAGCAAATTCAAGACCGCTATGGCAAGAGTTTGTATAAAAATAACGATAACCATTGTATCGGCTGTAAAGTGGCGCATTTTAATCCTGATGATCCGGTGCCGGAAATTACTGATGACAGAGAGCGGGTTTTAGATGAATTAACCGCTTATCAGATGGTGTCTATTTTGCAAGGTGTGGTACAACGTGGTACGGGGGCTCGTCTTTCTCAACTCGGTAAAACGTTGGCCGGAAAAACCGGTACGACTAATGATACCAAAGATGCATGGTTTATCGGCTTTTCTCCGGATTTGGTGGCCGGCGTGTATATCGGCTTTGATGATCCGCGCACACTCGGTCGGGTGGAAACCGGTGCCGCCGCCGCTCTGCCTATCTTTTATGACTTTATGAAAGACGCACTCAAGGATAAGCCGAATTTGGAATTTCGTGTGCCGAAAGGTATTCGTTTTGTGCGCATTAATCCCAAAACCGGTAAGCCGGCGACACTTGACGATAAAGTGGTGATTACCGAAGCACTCAAACCTGATTTTGACTACAATAATACGCAACGGGTTATCGGGGACGGTGGCAAGTCCATGCTCGAAGATAAGAGTGAAGAAGAGTTTGGGCTCGGCTCCGAATACTAATGGGGGATGTGGGGCGTGCTAAAACAGTGTCATGTCGCAGATTTTGAAACTTATGTACTCATTTTGTACACCGCGCTTCAAAATCTGCTTCCAGCACACTATTTTATCCCACCCGTTGCAAAAATAGGAAACTTGAGATAAGTTTCCTATTTTTTTGTTTTAAATAGGGTGCACTTGTGCACGTGGACTTAGTCCTTTATGGAGCGAAGTTTGGGGTATTACGCGCGTGCTTTTTA
>CASFTO010000049.1 GCA_949297665.1 uncultured Alphaproteobacteria bacterium
CTTGTTTAATGAGCCGAGGTAAGAACCGCTTAATCTTGGCCATGGGGTGTCTGAAAAATTGTGTACCGTTAATTCTTCATAAGACAATGGTTTTTCGGTTAATCCCTCTGTTCCGTTATGAATGCCGAAAACCTTCCATCCCTTTTGGCTGGCGCCGTTGACAACCGCGCGTATAACGGCGTTTAAGCCTGCGCAATCTCCGCCACTGGTTAAAATTCCTATCCTCTTTTCTTTCGTCATCTTAAACTCCTGTATTCTTTTTTTTTGTTGCAATGTTTCTCTTTTTGCTGTATAATGTATTACAAATTTTATTGGGGGATTTCCAGTAAAATTTTAATTTATCATACGTTTTTTTTGAAAAAGGACACAAAATCAGATGTTTAAAGATGATCAGCTCGGAAAACTCCAGCACCAGTTGTGTGAACTTAAGCTTGAAGAGCGCCGAATCAGTTCTGATATAAGACATTTGGTTGCTAAAAATAAAACTATCGACTTTTTTCAGGCAAAGCAACTTAATTCTTCTCGTCTCGGTCTAAAAACTAAGATTAAGTCGGTTGAGGCGAAAATTATGCCAAATATTATCGCATAGAATATGCATTTTTTGCTTGCAAAATAAAATGGCTTGTGTTATTGCTTGCCTAAATTTTGGTTTTAACCCTTTATGAGAATTGTGAAAAGAGGTGATTTAAGTGGTTCAGGTTACTGTTATCGGAAATGACGTTAATCAGTCTTTGAAGGTTTTGAAGAAGAAAATGCAGCGTGAAGGTATTTTCCGTGAAATGAAGCTTCGTCGTTGTCATGAAAAAAACTCTGAGAAAAAGGCTCGTCGTCAGGCTGAGGCTATACGCCGCGCCCGTAAACAGCTGCGTAAGCGCTTAGATACTGAAGGGTTCTAGTTTTTTAGGTTCATCTTCTATAAAAAGCCGTCTCGTTTAAACGAGGCGGCTTTTTTGGTCTTTACTTTTGGGCAGGAAAGTTATACTCTTGCTTTAGGCTTCACTATAAAGGAAAAAAACATGGAAAATGTGGTTCGTGTGATCTGTACCCTGAAAAGTGGAAATAAAAAAGAAATCCCCTGAAGGGTGTAAGTCAAGAGGAGTGATTAAGCAAATGGCATCGGCGTTGAGCCGGTGTCATTTTGTTTAAGTTCCACTGACAACGTTCATTATTATAATAATAGATATAATTTTCAACTTTAATTTTAAGCTCATCAAAGGTTTGGCAAGATTTGAGGTCAACCTCATCTTTGAGGTGTCCGAAAAAGCTTTCAATCGGAGCGTTATCCAAACAATTTCCCTTTCTGGACATACTTTGTGTTATGCCTAACTCTTTGAGTTTGTTGACATAATAAGGATGCGTATAATGCCAGCCTTGGTCCGAATGAATTATCAAATCTGAGCAATCTTTGCTCTTTAGAAACTCGGCAAAATTGCCGTAAGTTGAGTATAAATCAAGCTCTTTGCTGATATTGAAAGCAACAATTTCTTTGGTTGCCAAGTCTTTTGTTGCACTCAAGTAAGCTCGTTTTCCTTTGTCATAAAACAAATAACTGATATCGGTTGAATAAACTTTATCCGGCTGATTAACCTTAAAGTTTTGTTTTAGCAAGTTAGGTGCAGTTCGATGTTCCAAGCCTTTCTTGAAAGCAATATTAAAAGGATTTTTCTTGCGAATCTTGGTGATTAAACCATATTCTCTTTTTATTCTTGCTATCTTTTTTAAGTTCATTTTTATCCCATATTTATGCTCCAAAATCATTGCAATCGTTCGAATCCCTGCTTTTTCATGATTGGCTCGAAATATCTTTGTGATAAGTTCTTTGGCTTCTTTATCTCGTTTTTGCTTATCTTTTCCATGCTGTTTCCACCGATAATAGCCACTGACACTGATTTTTGCTGTTTTGCATAATAAAGATAATTGAATTTTATTATTTTTGGCCTTGGAAATTAATCCAAATCTTCCGGATTTATTCCCATTCCCAAGGCCTTCAGTTTTTTTAAGAAGTCATTCTCCGCTTCTAAGTAGGCTACTCTGGCTTTGAGTTCTTCTATACTCATTTCTTTTAATTTTTTTGCCACTTTGGGTGGACGCCCTTTCTTTATTCCATCTTGCAAATTACTCTTTTTCCACCGCTTGATAACATGATGAAAATATCTTGCCGGAAATAAGTTAATATCAATACCTGCTTCCCTGAATATCTGATTTGCGGTTTTTCCTTGTCGGCTCAATAACACGGCTCGCCTTTTGAATGCTTGCGTGAAAACGAGTGTCTTGTCGCTTACTTTTTCTACCGCTATTAATGTTCTTAATCTGGCTTGTTCTTCTTTACTAAATCTTATTTTGCTCATTCTTTTCTCCTTTACTGTAGTGTGAGTTTAACAAAAAAATTCCCCTTTGAATATTTTTTTCAAAGGGGATTTTCTTTTTTTCTCCACTTTCTGGGGTACAGATCAAAACAACCAAGGGATTTTTCAATTACAAATTTTTTTCCGCCCATTTTGAAGCTTTTTTAAGATAAAGATTGCATTTCTCAAGTGACAAATGACCATCATCATCTTCCAGTCCTTTCTGCGCGTCGATATAAAATTCATCGTCGCCAGTCAAAACCTTTTTGATTTTGTTAAGTTCGATTAAAACATTTTGCGGAGACAATCCACCGGCATAACCTTGATACACATCAGGATAAACCAAAGGCAATCGTTTTTCAGGAACAATTCCACCGCCAAAAGATGAATCATACAAGCAATCAAACTCCAACCCGTCTTGATAAAGAAAATGAATAACATCTTTGTTGCTGTCATTATAAGACAAGATAAAGCGTTGAGCGCTGTATTTTCGTATCATATTTCGCAACACAAGAACATTAAAATCTTTTTCACGACCGATTTTAAAGTTAAGCTGCACCCGAGAAAAAATCGGTTCACCGTTATCATGCCGAAAGCTCAAAAATGTCTCAAGCTCTTTAGGTAATTTTCCGGCACAAAAAGCCTCGACCCAATCTTTATTCAAATGCAAAGCCAGCTTGGTAAACGGCGTCACATAAAGCGACAAAGCCCAAATCCACCAATACCGAGCCATTCCAAAAGCGGCTTTTTCACCCGACACTTGAATA
>CASFTO010000050.1 GCA_949297665.1 uncultured Alphaproteobacteria bacterium
ATCATTGTTTTTGCTGAGATTGTTTCTTTGTACAATTATATCGATGGGAACATCATAGAGAAAAGACAATCTGACAAGGATTTCAATTGGTGTTTCGGTTCTGCCGGTTTCGTAGGTTTGATAGGTTGTTAAGGCTATGCCGATAGCGTCAGCAACTTCTTTTTGCTGCAAGTTTTTTGACTGTCTGAGGGTTTTTATACCTTCGGCAGTCAATTTTTTTCTTTCATCTTTTGTATAAAGATTGTTATATATCGTTTCCATGTCTATCACCCGTTTTTTATTATGCATAATGAAATAATTAAGTTATGAACCTCTGTAAAAATTGCTATAGCTTTGTATTATTTGCTAATAAATTGCAAATTATTGTGTCAACTGATTGACAAAACGCTATTTGCATTATAATATGGCTTATGACGGCGGAATCGTTTTTTAGCCGTTAAAACGCAAAAATAAAAAGGAGTGTTTGTATGTATGATTCAACCCTTGAGCAAGAAAAAGTGAATGCGCTTATGAAACAGCTTTCTACCGTTGATGATGCTTGTCTTCGCTTTTTCTGTGTTCGTACTTTTGAAGTGATGGTCGATTTCGCTTCGTGTTTTCCTTCGATGACGGATGTTCAACTGGCACGGATTTATTCCTTTGCCTGCGCTGAATTGAACCGGCAATTGTACTTGTGTATTGAGGATATTGCCGAGGTTGAGCCGTTCCGTTCCATGTTCTGTGCCCGTCAGGGGGCAGCGGATGAAGATACTGCCTATCCTGATGATTCTTGTTTTGATTCCGATACAGTCGGTGAATGATTCGTCCTTATGTTTGCGGGAGGTGATTTCTTTCTTTCTCTGTTTACTTATCCAGATGGAAAAATAAAGACAGAAAGGAGGTTGCCCCTGCGCTCTGCGCGGGGCAAATGTAGTTTGTGGGTTCCTTTATTTTTATTTTATTTTATAGTTAAGATATAGATGGTAGTATAACTATACTTGATTATTCCCTCAAATTTTACTCACTTCGCCCATTGGCTGCATTTTCAGTTTGCAGGATGTCACGAAATTTCTACTTAAAGCCGTCTGTTTGGGTGCATCATAACGCAAAAATGAAATTCTATTTCAATGGTGATACTTCTACCGTTATTGCGTCAAAACCTATTTTTCAGGATGTTTCTTTTGAATTGGTTACACCGAGAAAAAAGAGTGTTGTTCCGAACTGGGGAAATGAATCTCGCTATGACAATTTGTGCAGAGCAAAAAAGAAGGTTTTCGATATTGCAATGATGAATGACTTTGATTATTTCATTACTTTAACGATTGATTCTCGTAAATTAGACCGTTACGACCCTGTTGCTTTTAAGAAGAAAGTACAATCTTTTTTGAAGAATCTTGTTTCCCGTTCGGATGGCGTATATTTGCTTATTCCTGAACACCATAAAGACGGCGCTGTCCATGCTCATATGCTCTATAGTGGCAAGTTGCAGCTTGTTGATAGCGGCAAAAAAGACAAATCCGGTAGAACAATCTACAACCTGCCACAGTGGAAGATTGGTTTTTCAACGGCAATCGAGTTAGACAAAAATAAAGGTCTCGTTGCTCGTTATATAACCAAATACATCACCAAAGAGAGCAAGAAAATATTTGGTAATTATTATTTGGCAGGCGGAAAAACCCTTGTTCGTGATGTGCCGTATCAGTTGTTTGATTTAGACTTTGATGCGGTTGAAGCTACTGCATATTTACCGCCTGATTTTGAGGTATCATTCAAATATGTTTATTCTTATGAGGTGGAAAAAGATGAATAAAATTGCTACTTATTCCGTCAAGGAAGCAGCTTCTATTTTGGGTGTTTCCAATACGACCATGTACCAGTTTGTAAAATCCGGTTTTGTGCCCTGTTTCCGTGTTGGTGCAAGGTACTTCATTCCGAAAAAGCGTTTTGAAAACTGGATTGAAAACCTAGGTGAAGAGGAGGAAGCATTCTATGACAATCACTGACGCTTTTAACGAGTTTATTATAACCCAACAATTGAA
>CASFTO010000051.1 GCA_949297665.1 uncultured Alphaproteobacteria bacterium
GTTATACCTTCAGCGTAATTATTTGATGAATCACGACCATCCATGCCGTAGCCTTCACCGTTAATTCCTAAATATCCTCCATTGATTGAACCTAAAGAAGCAGTGGATTTATAATCTTCTTTAAGGGTGTACATTTTACTGTTTACTTCGTTTTTAATGGCACTATCAAGGCTGAGCCCACTACCTTTTGTTATTTTAATAGTACCTAAGTCTGAATCATCCACCAAATAATTGTAAGACTTATCAGTATAATATTCGGTCATTTCTGTATCATTTATTCTTCCAAGACCAACTCTTACATATTCATCAGAAATCGGACGTCCGGAATCATTCTGCATTTCATTAATCTGAAGAAATTTGAACTTTTTAGACTCTCCATCTCTTAAATCGGTTGATGAAAGATTATTTACTCTATCAACCGAAAAAACAATATCAGCGTATTTATTCTTTTCAGTAGTATCTATTTTCAAAAGGTCAATTGTATATTTATCAATTGCTGCGGTTGAAAAATCAGCGTCAAGATTTAAATGAAGCTCATCTTTTTCAGATAACCCCATATAATTAGTATAAGTACCTATATTAACAGAAGTAATCGCCTTATCCAGCGTTGTATCTATAGCATTATAAGCTGGATAAACCGAAGCTAAAGTACCTATATTTTTATCTCCGTCAATATTAACAAGAGCACCATCGCTTGATCTTAATCTAAGAAAACTAAGCCCTGTATTTTTAGAAGACAAATTAGCAACGGCATCATCCTCTATTGTCAACCCGCGATTATCCGCAAGATTATTATTCAAGTTTAAAACTCCGCCTGTTTGATAAATAGAAGCATCCATTTTAGCATTAATATTGGCAACACCGTTATATAATTCTAATCCATCACCTATATACCCAGGACTATTGATAATACTTCCGTCATAATTAACAATGCCGTCATATTGATACATTATTCCATTGTGAGAATCATCTTTTATGGTAATCTTGTGATTATCGGCAGCAAAAAGATGTATAGGTACCAGAATATTAAGACCTTGTGTATTAGGATTATCAATCAAAACATCACGATTAATCGCCTGTATGTACATATCTTCATAACTGTTGGCAGTATTAATAGAATATTTACCGGTATTATTCACAACATTGGTATCAATCAGAATACCATTTATAGCATCAATGACATTAGAGTCATTACCTGCATTGTTATTATAAATATCAGAATTTACAAAATACATCGTGCGACCTGCTATCGCTGAACCGCCTGTATTGTTATAAATTTTAACATTATCTAAAGATATTTTTGATGTATCATAACCTGAATTATAATTATATATTGCAGCTCCTATGGGGGAATTATTGTATGCTATTGTCGAATCTTTAATTTTAACGGCTGTGCCTGAATAAATACCGCCGCCGGTCTTACTTGCCGTATTATTCATTATGGTTGAATTTTCAATATTCGCACCGGTATTAAGATATAAGCCGCCGCCATATTGAGCTGAGTTACCAAGTTCAGCCTTATCACCGCCGATAGTTGAATTTCTTATCACTAAATAATCATAACCGGGAACAGATAAAAAAGCTGCACCGCCTCGATATTTTGCGGTATTCGACTGAAACGTGCTGTGATCAATAACGGAATAAACACTGCCGCCCAGATACATACCACCGGCAATATCCGCTGAATTTCCTATAAAAGTTAAATTATCGCCATTAAAACTTTTGGTCAACAAATAAGCTGCACCGCCACTTGACATATTAGATGAAGATGAATCTTCAAAAGGTCGATTAACAACACTAACTGAATTATTTGTAAAAGTAGTATCCGTAATTGAGGTAATGCCATAAGAACTATCTCTAAAATGAAGAGCACCACCTAAAGCGGTTGCGCTATTTAATCTATTTTCATCCGTAACCCGATTTTCAACAACATTATTATCAAATATTGAATTTTCTATAGTTGCATAGTGTGGTCTTGAAGCTGAAGAACCAACATAATATATTGCTCCGCCGCCATCAACACTTGACGCTGAATCGTTTTTACCAATTACACTATTACCTGTAAAATCAGTGTCTGAAATATGTAAGTCATTTCCGCTGTGAAAAATTGCCCCGCCACGTTTTGTTGCTAAGTTTTCTGAAAAAGTTGTTCTTTTTTGAGAACCATCCAGGTTTGTACCTGCCTGAATAGTTAAGGTAGGAGCTATATAACCATAAATAGCACCTCCTTCTGCAGCTTTATTTTCTATGAACTCTGAACCGGCTATTATTGCAGAATCATTAACCATAGCAGTAAAATGAATTGCACCGCCTTCTCCGTAATTGTAGTTATTAATATCTGTGTCAACAGCTTGGCTTCCTTGTCCCGTAATATTATTTGAAAAAGAATCATTTATAAAATCAATATGATAATTATTTACTTTATCGCCTGAAACATATATAGCACCGCCTTTATTAGCGCGACCTGCGAGTAAAGAAGTAACATTATTTTGAAAAACTGAATTACTTATTACAGTATTTGTTGCTCCATTTTGCAGATCTAAATATATCGCACCGCCGCCAATAGAGCTGGGAAAAGACACTGAATGGGGAATTATTGTACCATCATTGGCGAAAAACCAAGCATAATCAATAAGATCGACAGAACCGGCGTATATTGCGCCGCCTCCAGTTGTAGCCGCAGTATTATTTTTAAAATATACATAATTATCAACCGCACCTTTTATGGTAAGATGTCCCGTAACCTTACCATTATATGACGTTTCGGTAGCAATTGCGCCGCCACCTTTGCCGCCATATGTCGAGCCATCATTACCATAAAGAGATTTTGTCGTATTATTTGCATACGTACCGCCGGTTACGGTTAGGTGAGCACCTTCTCTGATCACAAACACGCCACCTTCTCTGGGTACATACTCATCGCTTCCTTCATACTTTAGTTCAGAACCGTTATATCCAGAATAATCCCCAGAAACTTCTTTATTTCCTTCAATCCCAATATGCGGAGTTGCCTCGGCGTTGCCTGAAATTCCCACCGCACCAATAAACACAGCCGCATTAAAAATGGCGCATTTTATTAATATATTCCTATACCATTTGGAAAGTTGGGTTATCGCGGTTCTGGTGTAACGCATGGGAATCTCCTTAGCTAAAATAATCATGTGGCCGTTTTAGCATAGCTTTAACGGTCGCTTGAGGTATGCTGTTTTAATATTCGGATATTATTGTTCCTAAAAAAACTCAAAAAACATTGATTAAGCAAAAAATATTTAATAAAAACAGAATTTTTTCTTGATTAATTTGAAACGATAAAATAGGATAACATAAACCGACCGTTAAAATTTATCCGTTTTTAAGTATTGGCGAACATATTTATTCATAGTTAAACGGCTTACGCCGAAGATTTTGGCAATTTTGTTCTGAGAGATTTTTTGCGATAACATTCTTTTTATTTCTTCTTGCTTGCCGTCTAATTTATGTTTCCGGTTAAGGCTTCCTTTTTCTCTTCCCAGCTTTTTTCCTTCGGCTTTTAAACGTGCTAAAGCCTCTTTGGTTCGCTGGCTGATTAAATCGCGCTCTATTTCCGCTAATAACCCAAATGCAAAAGCCAGAACTTTACTTTGAATATCCATGCCTAAACGATAATTATCCTTAATCGTCCAAACTTGAATACCCTTTTGCATACAGATATTTAAAATCATCATAATCTGAAACAAATTTCTTCCTAAACGAGAAATTTCCGAACATACCAAAACATCGTCTTTGTTTAACTTTTTTATCATTTTTCCGAGTTTGCGTTCTTCAAAATTTTTAGTGCCACTTATGGTTTCAGTAACCCATCTGTCAACGGAAATATTTTCTTTGTTGCAATAGCGGTTTATTTCAAATTTTTGATTTTCCAAACTTTGTTTGTCAGTAGAAACCCTAAGATATCCATATATCATTATTTTTCCTTTGTATGTAAAAAATTAATGTTAAGAAGCAACAAACATTAATACATTATTTATGTTTTGCACAAATCTCATCATAGACCACGTTGTTGCGGTCGATTTGGTTAATGGTTTCCGGTGTATCATTGAGATAATCGGGATACACCGGTTCATAAATAAGGCAAAAATCACCGCTTATATTTGTTGTGCAAGCGGTTAACACGCTCGCTATCAGACAAACTATCGCGAGCTTTTTTAGCAATTTTATTGGCATTATTTTCTCCTTCCAACTGTTCTTTTTCTGCGGTTTCTTTGGCTTGGCGATAGCCAAACAAATATAAAAAAAGAGCGATGGCCGCGAAAACCACCGCTCTAAACTTCTTTAGAATCTCCATCATCTTTTTTTCTCCGATTAATTCCGATATCTCTTATTCCGCTTATACCAAGCATTATTCCCAAACTGGTGAGCAACTGTTCCCAGTCCACCAAATCAACGTGAAAATACTGTGCAATAACACAGTTATTGAAAAATCCGTAGCATAAAATCCAGCCGATTATAGGAATCCAACTTCGTTTATTTAGTCGAAACATAAATCTATTCCTTCTTGGATAACTTCATCAGAATAGGGCTGAATGCCGTTTTCCATACGGATAACGGCTTTAATAAACACCGTTAGAACGCCTCGTTCCTCAATGTCTATCTTGGCATCAGGATAAACTTCGAGTTGCTTGGCTACGGATTGAATATAAGCGGCAGTTTGATTTTCGTTTGGCGGAGCATAACGGCTGACTATTTGTCGGACGGTATTAAGACCATGGATTTTTTTATAATTGATTAAAACCTTTGCCAGCGCACGAATACCAAAAACCGGACTTTCAAATACGCAAAAGGCGGAATCAATATTCCGCCCATTTGGATTTAACCCTTGCCAATTTGCCCCATGACGAATGTTTCCGGGGTTATTGTTTCTAATCCCTCTTGGTTGTCTTGGATTCATTGTGTATCTCCCATATTAGTTGTCTTAATTCATCAATTTTAAGCTCAAGACGAGTAATATGCACTTGCGTGGCATATTCTCGTGCAACCTGAACCTTAAAATCGTTTAGTTCTTTACGGAGTTCGCCGACTTTGTACACCAACCAGACAAAAGCCGGCACGCAAACCATTTGCAAAAACTCAAGCCATTCCATAAGTTTGTCCTTCATGCACTCGGTTATCTTCAATAACAGCCGTTATCTCGACCGTATTCCCTCGCGGTCGAATACCTGTAACACGCGCTAAGACACTCCATTTTCCGGCTGTTCCAAAGGCAAAATGTGTACGTTCTCTGTCAGTATCGGTTAAAATCGGGATTTCCGGTGAGGTTTCAAGTATAACTTCGGTTGCCAGTTCTCCGGCACTCACCTTATAAGGACCGGCAAGCGAGCCATCTTTCTTACGCAAAGCCAAATAATGCTCTTGTCCGTCTTTGAAAGTAACCGGTTCAGATAAAGTGAGCTTGAGGCCTTCTTGTTTCAAGATTTCTCCGCCTTGTCCCCATTGAGCCATATCGTGGGTAATGGCAATTAAATCTCCGTAACTTGGGATTAAGCCCTCAAGCTCCGTTGTGAAAGTTACAATTCTTCGGCGGTAACGATTGGCTAAAGCCATATAAGTGGCTTCTCTTAGAGCTTGCTCTTTATTGGTACAGCCAAAAAGTTCGACAGTTGCAATTTTATCGGAGCTAGATGCTTCAAAACTTCCGGTAACTTCTGAGGTTTTCCAAGTTTTCTCGGAAAAATATTCTACGGTAACGCTGTCCGCCGTATCTTCGGACGGCATAAGATATTGTATCGAAAGAGAGTTTTTGACAATATTTCGTGGTCCAAACAAGGCAACCGGTATGGTTTTAGGCTCATCTCTGACAAATCGGACAATGCCGCCTTGAATAAAGGCAACGGCTCTTCCGACTTTTGCCGTTCTTGACAGGGCTTCATATACGGTTAATTTACTATCAAATACCGCGTTAAAGGTATCGCCCCTTGTACTCCAAACTCTATCCAAATCGTATAAAGCCTGTAAATCAATGGCATTGTCTTTGAGATTTGCTCCATAAGAGGCTTTCAAAATATCAGCCAAAGCCCAAGCGATTGAACGTGTCGGCTCAACAGAAGACGACCAACCCGAAAGCGGCGACCAAGTCTTGAGCTTGCGTGTTACAATGCAATTCACCAAGCGGCTTGACCTTTGCGAAAGATTGTCCGTTGCTTTCATTATAATTGCCAGCAAGGTTACGTTTCCGTAGTTTTTTTCTGAAATAATATATCCTTTGGCAGAAGACCAACGGATTTCATGACCGGCACGAGATGATGTATCTTTGTCGTCAAGCCTTGTTGCGCGGATTTCATAACGTCCTGCAGGTACATCATAAGTATAAGTCTTATATATTCCATTATGTGTGGCTTCGGTAATACTTTCTGTTCCTAAAGTATACCACTCACCCAGTGGTGCATCATTGTCATCAATCGAGCGAACTTCTATCTTCCATTGAATTGTTTTAGAAGACAGGCCTCCGCTGTCATTGGCATAATAACAACCGCGCTGGAATGCGATATCTACTTCAATCTTGGTTATCATTGTTTCTGCCGAATTTAAGATAAACGGACCACAAATTTCTCCTTTCAACAATTCTTGGCCTGCAACTTCGGCAGAAGTAATTACGTCTTCATCAAAAAGCGTATTTTTTTCGCTAGGACGAATAACTTGGCAGGTTATCTCCTCAAAAGAGCTAATCGGCGTGTCTTCTATGCGGATTTGTTCAACATCATATTCGCCTTGTCCGATACAATGGAGCTGATAAACATATTGTTCATTATCAATATAGCGATAATAAGGTTGACTGGCAAAATCGGGATAGATTAAGTGGCGGCCATAAATCACCGGAATTGGATTACCGAGCCTTGCTTCATTTCCTTGAGCCTGCAAAGAATATGTCGGGCTTTGGGTATAAGCGGAAGAAGTCATACCATTAAGAGCCGGTTTGGGTGTTGGAATAAATGTATTAATAAGAATTCCGTCAGCCATAGAAACACCAGCCGCGGCCACACCACCCCAAACAGCACCGTAAGCCGCTCCGACAACTCCGCCGGTATAAACCGTGGCAACAATCAAAGCAACCGTTAATACCGTTTTAAGCGGATTTGAACTTCCACCACCACCGCCCAAAGGCAAGGCAACAAAACTGACAACATCTTGAGATGATAAAGGGTTTGCCCAGTCTTTACGGAGTTTGGCAACGCCATTTACAAAACAAACTACCGAACGAGATAAATCAATCTTTTGCTTATTTACGATTTGCCAAATTGTTTGATTTTTGGGTAAGGTTTTGCTTATCCGTCCTTTGTTTAGGTTAAACGGATTTGTAAAGTAATTAAAATAAGTCATTGTTTTATCTTTCCTTTACTCGGTAAAAGCTATCAATAAACCAACCGGAGAGGTTAAGCGAGGCAATATTTTGAAAAACAACGCCACTTCCACGGACACAATGCAAAATACCGCCACCATCAATATCAAGCCATAAACCGGCATGAACCGGATTTTTTGCTTGCCGCATTAAAACAACATCTCCGTCTTGAGGTTTATCTACCTCAACAAAGGCTTGAAAAGCTAAATCAGCGTGAAACGCCCTAAGAACATCTCTCAAATTGTTAGGATTGATATTAACCGGTGGTACATTATAACCGTATTCGTGTAAAAGCACAAAACGAACAAAGCCCCAACAGTCAAAACTGTCAGGGCCTTGTGCACCGGCTACCCATGGGCTACCTATGTATTTATTTGCAAAATGAGTCATTTTGAAACATATGTAATTGTTTTTGATATTAATTTTGTTTCTTTTAATTTGTTTTCAAACTGTTTTAATTTATTAACAGGAAGTTGTATTTCAGAAATAATACGCAAATCAAAAGGAACTTGCACTCCATGAGTATCTTCTGTATGTATTATCTTGTTTAATAAATTTTGATACATTGCATACTCTTTATCGCTACGTGCAGTTCTATATTCAGGATATGCTTCATAGTGAAAAATTTCGACTGATTTAAAAAGCGGCAATAAAATTCTAAATTCATTTTCATTTTCCCATGTTTTGGGAATAGAAAATAATAAATTTATTCTTTTTAATGCATTAATTTCATTTAAATCTGTATAATAATGGATTTTTCCACTCTGAACTACAATTCCTTTTTTATATAAAGTTTTTAAGAGTTTGTTTGTTGACGTTTTAATTGCGATAGATTTTCCTAACCCTTTCATCACATTCACATTGAATTGTTCGCTCATATGCCAACAACAAAAAAATGATTTATCAAGAAATTCTTGTGTTTGTTGAAGCTCTTTTGCTAAAATATTTTCCTCATTATAACTAGACATTATATATGAAGGATGAAACTGACGAAATTGTTGTTGTAATATTGCATTGTGGTTTTGGCTAGCCCAATACCTGATTTGCATTTCAATATTCTCTGGCAATTTTCCTTCTTCATATTCTGGAATTTTATCCCGATGAGTAAAAAATAAAGAAGAAGTGGACAACATATCCTCAAACTGCTCTTCATCCAGATATCTATATATAATTGTATTTTCCATTATTTATCCCCAATAGTTTTGGGTAAAATAATGATATTATTTTATCTTGTCAATCCCGGATATTTTTTAACGGTATAGTTTTCTGCCGGAAATGATTTGTTGCCAATATCCATCATTCTGGCGGTAGCGGATATTTTTGATATATCGGCGGTGATTTCCGTTATTACCAAGGTGATTGGCGGGTCCATTTGCGGATAGCTTAAATCGCTTGATAAATACGGACGATATGTCATCTCAATCATATCTTGGGTTTCAATAGCTTGATCCAAATAACGCATAATCTCGGTTGAAACATTATCTAAAGATAAGCTAATTTCCGGTACCGGAATATTTTCTACCGGCGGAAGTTGTAAATCAAAGGCTAAAGCGACAAATTCGACTTCTTTACCACCATCTAGCGGCGCATTGTCTTCCAGCCTGCAAGTATGATTAACATTATCGCGCACAACCCGAATGGCGGTTGAATTGCCTTTTTCATCTTTGAAAGCCGGATGCCTTAACTCCAAAGTATGTAAAATTACAACATTACTCGGAGCTGAAGCATAAGCCTCTTTTAAGGCTTAAGATAAGCTATTATCACTCATCAATTAATTTCCTTTACAAGGCAAAAAGATAAGCTCTCCACCGGTTAATTTAACAACATCGCCTTCATCAACCAAAAAAGACAAACTATTCCATTCTTGCCAATTTCCATAAGAGCCACATTGAGTGAATACATTATGTTCATTAATATATCCGTTTATCGTGCTGGTATATGATGTATTTCTCATAAATATCCAGCCGAATGATGTGATAGTGACGTTTGTGTTTAATGCTAAGGAACGCTTTCTTGACCAATCTGGAGCTAATTTTTTCATTAATTTTAACCAGATATTTTCTGACAAATTACTTAAATCTACATTTAATTTTTGGTAACACAAATTACGTATTTCTGAAGTTTCTTCAGTTGATAAAGCTCTACTAACATCCGCACATTTTATGTAAATTAGCTCATAATATGATTTAGGGCGAGTTTCATCGCCATATCGTGGAGAGCCACTAACTGTATCTGAAATCGGATTGATTGCACAGAGCCAATCTCTAGCTCGCGAACCAACATATTGCATATATTCATCCGAGCCACTAGTATTTGAGGGAGAGCCAGTTAAACCATCATTACCAAAAATGTCTGCTCTATATCCTGATGATATTGAATCTTGTCTATAAACAACTTCATGCCAATGTCCCTGAAATTGGTCATTCAAAATTTTTCCTAAACTATCAGGAGTTCCACTTCGTGCATAATTCGTTAATAAAGGTAAAATAAGGGTATTTTCATCTAATTTTACATAACTTGAACACATACCATATTGAGAAACTTGCTCATCATATGTAGTTTCATCAACATAAATAAGATAATTTGTATCTACTAATTGTTTAAAAAAATCAGGATATCTTTGGCGAGTGATTGTGTTTTTATACCAAACAGGCTCATAGCCATCAGGAACTTTTGTATTGGCTGGTACAGATATTTTAGATCCTAAAGGTGCAGGCATTGCTGCCTCTGCATAATATTTGGCTAAATTTGCTTGAGTTTCTGCCAAAGTAATTTTTTCAGCAACTCTTTGTTCTAAGTTACTAATCTGCGATACCCCTTCAGAATTTATAGCATCTATCTGTTGTTCTCCTAAATCTTCAAGAGATGAGCGTTGTATACTTGCCTCTGCTTTTATGGTTTCTATTGAATTATTTGTTTCCACAGAAATATTTTCTGAAATAGAAGATGCTTGATTCTTTATTGATAATGTTTCTTCTTTTAGGTTAATTACTTCCTCTTTGATTGTTTGTGTATCTTGTTTTAAAGCTAGTGTCACATTCTTGTATTCAATAGCTTCATCTCTGGCTATTTCAGCTGCTTGTACTACATCTAAAACACCGCCGGTAATTTCATCTCTGATATCTTTGAGTTGCTTGGCAATACTCGGTACTTCACCGCTTTGCGTTTCAACTGATGACGTTTCATCACCATGAACGATGTCATGCCAAAGTTTGCCGTCTGTTTCCGCTTGGCTAACAACGGCTTGTAATCTTTCTTCCATATTCATTGTGCTATCTCTTTATTTGTTTGGGGTAAAAAATGTGAACATACTGATGCAAGTGGTTAACCGCTAAAACAAGTTTGTCATAATCGCAATCAAGTAAAATATCTAAAGCCCCTTCTGAAAGGGTAGGTCTGTCTCTTATTTCTAATTCAGAAGTAACAACCCAAAGATGACCATTGAGTAAACTTGTTTCAAATTGTTGGGTGAAGCGAGCTTCTTGCTCTAATAAGCCTAATCCACCTAACAATGTGATATAAAACCACTCGGCACCTTCTTTGGCGTGATATTTATACCATGCCTCGAAAAGTGAGAATTGCTCTCGTTTCATAATCCAACGAACTGAGATTTTACTCGGAGTTTGCGTATATCGCCGCCTTTGACGTGCCGATCCGGCTTCCATTTCGGTTCTAACGATTGCTTCTCCGGGTTTTATCGCATAACCTTGAACTGTTGGATAAGGTAGTGTTTTTGGAAAATTTATTGTCATCTGTAACTCCCATAAGCTGGATTAAGTGCATAGCGTTGTTCTAAAATTGGCGATAAACCTTCGCCTTTGCTGATGTTTTTGCCGATAGTGCTTTCGATTTGCTCGATAATGACATCAATAGATACGTTGCCGTCATTATCTTGGTTTGAAGTTGCATAAGCCTTTGTGCCGGAAGCGTTATTATGAACATTTACATTAACATTTACCGGAGTTTTGCGGTTTAATTCGCCGCCAAGGGCTTGCATTTGTCCTTTGGTAAAAATTGTTTCACCGCGTTTAGCTATAATCGGAACTTCATCACCGACCAAACCACCGCTGTGGAATTTGGGCGCACCAATGAAAACCGCCGGATTTACAGCTTTACTTGCTAAATTATCAGCTCCGACAACTCCGCCACTATGCGCCATCGCAAACCCAAGATAACTGCTAATTCCAGTTAATAAAGGCATTGTAATTGACTGACGGATTGCAATTTGCATCATATCGCTGATAATTGCATTGGCAAAATCTGAAAAACTCGCTTTTCCGGTTGTTACAAAAGAAACAAGCGCATTTTCCATATTTGAGAAAGCGTTTTTTACTGCGTTTTCTGCCAAACTTGCAAAATCGCTAAGTTCATTTTGCACATTTTGAAAACCACGCTTAAACCCGTCTTCCAAAGTTTTTGACGAGTTTAAGGCCGCTTCATTGGCTTTTTTTACCATGTCATCATAAACTTGATTAACTTGTTCCTTGTATTTTTTATAATCTCCGGCGTTTGATTTTAGGTTATTAAGTATGTTTTCCCGCCACTCATTAGCTTTGGCCATAGCTTGATCATAAGGACTTTCCATCTCTAAAACTTTTTGCTTTAAGTCCTCAATCGTTTTTTTGTAAGCATCTGCATTGACATTTACTTTAGGCGTAACGGTCATATCTTCTGTTTCTGCGTCAACTTCTACTTTAGGCCTAAGCTCTGGATTTTCTAAATAACTAAGTTCATCTCTGGCTTTCCTAGCATCTTCTTCCGCGGCTTTTAATAAAAGAAGTTTATTTTGGATTTCTTGAGCTTGTGGCTGAAAATCAGGATATTCCGCCGCCAATTTCCAAATTTCTTCTTCATATTCTTCCAAATTATATTTGGAATCCTTCAAAATTTTTGCTAAGTCTTTCGCATAAATCTCATAATCTTCTAAAAGAGCGTTCGGCGTAAACCTCGTTGTAAAGGATAATCCGCCGGTGTTTTTTAACTCTTTTCGCAAGTCTTTTATATTTTGCTCGGCGGTTTTGAGTTTTAAACCCCATTCAGCCAAAGCCATATCTTTAGTCTGTTCGGCGGAGAACTTTGTCGCTTCTTGTGCCGTGGCCTTAAGTTCATCTTGCAACTTCTTTAAGGTTTCGGCGTGGTCTTCGGCGGCTCTTTTAGCAACATCATGGCTATCGACAAGTTTATAAATCGCCATTCCAGCTAAAACAGCTAGACCAGCTGGACCACCGATTAAAGCCAGCGCACCTTTCAAAACTCCGGCGGCTGTTGCGGTTATAGCCATTTGCGCCGCCGCCAGTTTTGAAACATTATTCATCATAGTAATTCCGGCAACGGCAGATTTAGCTGATACAGACAGACCGGCTAAGCTAACCTGCAGATAACCAACTCCGGCTTTAAGCAGATTAATTCCGCCCATAATTGCCGAAGAACCAAAGCGAACACTCAAAAGAGTTAGAGCTACATCTGCGTGTTCTGCTAATAAAAAGAAAGCGTCCGAGGCGATATTTACCGCGGTTGCTAAGGTTTTACCTATGGTATCTGCGGCACTTCCGCCACTTTCCACTAATTCGTTGAATTGAGTAAAAGTGGATTTTAGAGCTTCATTAAGACCGCTTTGCCCGATTTGACGATAGATTTTTTCAAAACTGTCTTCAATATTGGACAATACGCCGTTCATGGTTTTCATTTGTTCGTCCATCGCTCCGGCAAAATTTACATCACCAAGTGAACGAAGATATTTTTCAATATCGGCGGCGTTTTTCTTTACAGTTGTTGTAACTCCGGCAAAAGTAAATTTAACTTCATCAGTTAATGTATTGGCTTTAATACCAAAACTTTTAAGCCGTTCAAATTCACCAACAGTTGCATCGGCAACGGCTTCCACAAAATCAATCATATTTTTGCTAAATGCAGAAGCGGTGTTGCCGTAAGAAGTCAATGCCTCTTCCGAAGGGTCAAGCCCTAAGGCTTTAAGACGAATAAAAGCCTCAACAATTTCATTGAGTTGATAAGGCGTATTAATAGCAAATTTTTCAATTAAGGCAAAAGCCTCTTGGGCCGCTTTGGTAGAACCGGTTACAGTTTTTAATGAGGCTGATAATCTTTCAAAGGTTGTGTTTGCATTGAAAATCGAAGAAAATGTATTCTTTAAGCCCTGAAATCCAAGATAAGCTCCAAATAAAGCCGTACCTTGCCGAATAACCTCATTAAAAGAGCGAGCCGTTGCATCTAAGGCCTTCAAATTATCATTAGCCGGAGCAATAACTTGAGTAATACGCCTAAAAGCCTTATCTCCGTCATCTCCGAGGTTTTTAAATTCCTGCCGGACTTTATCACCGCCAACGGCTGATAATCTGATACTTAAATTTTTAACTGCGCTCATGATTTTCCCATAAAAAAACACTCCAACTCAATGGTTGAGGTGCATAACTAACTATTTTTTTTTAGAATTTTTAATGTTTTTACGGTTTTTAGATGACTTTTGCGAATTTAAAGTTCTAAACTTTAATATCATAAAAAAAAGATTATTGAAAAATGATCTGTTTTTCTACAAATTGTTTATTTCTTTTTCCAGTTCAGAAAGATATATGGTAATTTCATTCCAATCTGGAACTTCACCATATATCATACGTTTCATCCTGAAATAATCATCTTCCAATACTTTTATATTGACGGTTGATGGAATTAACTTCATTGTTCCCGGAATTGCTTCATCATATTTAGCCCATCCTCGAGGATAAAATCTCTTTTTAAATAAAATGACTTCATTCAAAATATCCAAATTTTGAAAAGCTTCATTTTTGACCTTTGTATGTCCCATTTTATAAATATCATAATAATGCCGAGAATAGCGAACCGGAACAATGCTGTTGACCGGTCGATGAGCTTCATGATGTAAAATTGTAATCTTTTCCCAGAATGTTCTTTGTGGTTTTATAGTTGTCACAATCGGTCTATCTAATCCTAGCTCCGGTAAATATTTCCCTAGGAATGAATCTATTGGATATTGTTCATGCGGATTCCAAAGGGCTAAAGGGCCAATTTCTAATTTGACAGTCGGTTGAATATAGCCATAATCAAATAATCTTGGAAAAATGGTATACAACACATGTTTGTCAGTTTCATCTTCTTTTATCTGACAAACTGGTGATACAACTTTAGCAATCATCTCTTTTAATTCATTCGAAATAAATACCCCGGCACGTTCTTCAATAATGGCATTGAAAGAGGCTTGTTTGCTATTAGAGGATTGATAAAGATTTTCACCTTCCTTCAATACTGTGCTTTGCGCTAATATTAAATCAATATCTTCCGAAAACCTTTCGATTAATCCAAAAACTTTAGATAGAGATGTACCGCCTTTAAAGCATAAAATTTTATTTAACTCTTTATCGGAAAATATTTTACCTAAAATCCACGATACCCAAAAATCCTTTTCTACGATATGAGGTTCTAAATTTGCTTTATGAGCAACTTCCAATAAAAGCGCTTTACGTTGTTCAGGTTTTGCAAAAGCAATTTTATCCATAGTTAGTATCCCTCTGCTAAGTTGGCTGCTTTTTTTATAATATTATAAATCCATGCTGTTGCCCGAATGCTATTAGTAAGAATGCTGTCCCATTCTTTTTTTGTAAACTTACAAGACAAGGTCTGAATAAAAGCCTCTGAGATTTGCGCTTCACCAACAGCCTTTATAGCTTGAATAATTAAAGATGCTGTTTCATCTGCCGCAATAATCTCTTTTTTAGCAATATGTTTAAACTCTATTGTTAATCCCTCTGTGGTATATATTTTACTTGGTCCATCAGATAGATATACTGGTTTAGCTACCATTTGAGTCGATAATCCTAAATAATTAAGAGCGGTATCACCATCAGGGAAAATAACCCAGTTAAACCTCCTAGCTATTGCTTTTGCTATTTGATCTGTATCAGGTGCCACATTTTTTTTTAAAATACTGCTATACATCGGATAATCATATATTCCTCTAAAGACACGACGAATCTTTCCTTCCTCTGTCAAAGTGGATAAGGCTACGTCGATTTCTCCTCGCTTAAAATCCTTTGAAAAGTCAGTTGCAGAAAAGGCCCATCCGGGTTTATGACGGTGTATTTCCAATAGAATCTTTTCTTTATTTGTCATAGCATGATCTCCTTTTGTTTTTAGAAATATATACTATTTTTTCTAAAAAGTAAAGTTTTTTTTGAATTATAAAAAAATACTATAAGCATATTGAAAATACTATAAATATATTTTTATTTTTTAGAAAAAAACACTATTTTTTCTAAAAAAAATATTACTTTCTAAAAGAGGCTATTATAAAAAAATAAAACACCAGTGTTCTTAAAAAAATAATTAAATAAGTTACTATGAATACCATAATTACAATTCTTTTTAAGAAAAAAACTATAGATACTTTTGGCAGATTAATCATTGGTATTAACCATTCCTCTTATTCCAACTGGCAAAAGTTCGCTCATTACTTCCATATCCAGCCCAAGGTTTTGAGCTAAGGAGAGGGCAAGAGATAGGTCAGGCTTGGAAAGTTTTAATAAAATTTCCCAAGCCTGATAACCTTCAACGGTTTTTAGGGAAGTTTCTATATATCGGCATTTGTGGAACGGACAGAAGATTTTTCCGTCTTGGTTACATCCGGCACAGTAGCTTCGCCCATCGCCGAAGTGCCATTTTGCGCGGGCAAAGATACGTTTTTTTCAGCTTCCAAAACTTCACGCAAACCACAATATTGATTGCGGAAATTTTCGGCAACGACCCAAAAATTAGAAAATAGCTCCTCGATTTTATCTTCCGTCAACGGAGCTTTGTCTTCACTTTCAGCCTCTAAAAC
>CASFTO010000052.1 GCA_949297665.1 uncultured Alphaproteobacteria bacterium
ATTAAGACAATTATGCGCGTGGCAGGATATAACTATAATCGAAGCAGAAGTGTGTTTAGACCACGTACATATGTTAATCGAAATTCCTCCTAAACGCTCTGTTAGCAGCGTAATGGGATTTCTTAAGGGAAAAAGCAGTTTAATGATATACGATAAATGGGGAAATGCAAAATTTCGGTATCGTAACAGAGAATTTTGGTGTCGGGGATATTATGTCGATACAGCCGGAAAAAATGATAAAAAGATAGCGGAATACATCAAAAATCAGTTAAAAGAAGATGCTGAAAACAGTCAACTTACTTTAGATTTAGACCCGTTTACGGGTAGCAAGTAATACTCGCCCGGTCAGATTGTTGTACGCCCTTAAGGCGTTTGCTGGTACTTTGAGCCTTACAGGCGTTAATGCAGAACCGCCGGCTAGGCCGGCGGGTTCCTTTTTGGGTGTGATGAGATGGAAACGGAGATAAACAGTAGGTAGGGTTAAGAAGGAGGATAATGGAAGATATAGAAAAGATGTTTTAAACGCAGAACCAGGAAAGTATGTGAAATGAGTATAGTATTTATGACGAGATTTGATGAAAAGTCATATAAAGTCTTTGGACTTCGGTGGTTTGTGCTGACGAGAGGTGTGCTTTGTGCGCACCTCTTTTTTGTGTGATGAGATAATTGAAGGGGAAATTCCGGTATAGACAAGTGAACTTAGAATTATTTGCTTTAGAGGAAAACTCTCAATCGGGGATTAGGTGAATTTTGCTTTTTCGGATTTATATGCTTTGGGTTTTCTTTACATATATTTCATCCCGACGACGCATTCATTCGAGGTGCATGTGCAGGCTTGTAAGGCTTCCGGTGGTGATAAAGGAATCGCATATTCGTGCGTGCCGGTGGTGTATATGCCTAATGCCGTGTCATGTTGAGTCGGACTGTAGATGTTTTCCATTTGCGGCATATCGATTTCATCAACCGCGGTTCCAACGTATAATGATATAAAACCTGATGCCGGATCAGAACCCCAGTCTGTTGTTGCCATCTCTAAGCAGGCCGCTTTGTTTAGCTTGTCCGCATATAATTCAAATGCTTTTTCTTTGCCATGGGCATCTTTGGAGGGGAATATCTTAACTTTGCCTCCAAGTACATGAATGATGTTTTGCGCTGATTGAGGTTGCGATAGCATGGTGTAGGGGACTAAACCCGCATTGATGAGAACTGTCTCATCTAAGCCACTGAATTCATTTTGTTGAAAAAATAAGGTGCGGATGTTCATCGTTAATTCGGCCATCTGATTAAGTAGCTGATTGACTTTGTATTTTCCCATTGCTTTGGTATAGCCCATTATTCCGCCCACGGATAAAACTCCGACAATTGCCAGAACTCCCAGCATCTCTATCATCGAACGGCCTTTTTCATTACTCTTCATGGCTACCTCGGGGCTTTGGTTACGGATTGCTTCTTATCTTAGTTTTATGGTTCTTAATTTATTCTTAATTTATCTTTTAGTTTAGCATAAATTCTATTAAATGTAAATCCTGTCAATAGTGCTATGACTATTGATATAGTTATATAAAACCATGCACACCTCGTTTCGCCCAACGGATAGTTGTAATACCATATATCGCTCTTTATTTGATCTAATATATTTCGGTCTTGCGGGATGGTTGCGATATAAAATATGTATTTTAGGCATATTAAACCGATAAAATGATGCATCATGATGTCAAATGTATGTTCGGCGCCGTATCTTAAACAGCGACTCTTTTCCAGTAGCGGACTGAAAACCCGGGCGACGCGTACCCAAAACATTATGCTTAATAAACTTATGGCATATATTGCCGGCATCGGTTCGTTGATGAAATTTAACCATGACGGTATGTGATTATAGTTTGGAAATATGCTTTCCAAAAGGCTTATCAGACTTAACAATATGATAAAATACAGAGGTGAGTTTATGTTGTCATGCTTTTCTAAAAAGTGACGATAGCAAAAACCTAATGCAAACGCAGGCATAAAATATATGGTGCGGTAAAATGTTAAGAGCAGATTTCTTTCACCTTCATTCTCAACGGCATGAGGAACGCATATACTTGCAATAACGAAACTGAGGATGAAAAAAATTATACTGATGCAGCTTCCGATTTTTTCTTCTTTTATTTCTGAAAATGGTTTTAATACCATAAAACTGATACTTTGGACTAAAAACAACGGAACGATAAACCAACCGGCCATGTTATAAATAAATTGATGACCGTCGGTCAGCGGCGATATTAATAAATTCCTTAAATCGAATTTTCCTCCCAGCGAAAAACCGTGGTAATTATTTAGGTACCAACACAGTGTTCCGTATAATATGTTCCATATATATAAAGGCAATAACAAACGAAGTGTTTTGCGTTTGAAAAATTCTCCGTAGTTGCGCTCAAGGTTTAAAAAATATCCCGAAACAAACATAAATATGGCGATGTGATAGTTTTGATAGCGCAGCAATCCCCCTAAGTCCAGATAATCAAATGTACCGATGTGACCGTCCACTATCATTAATATTCCCAGTATATATAGCATCTTGAAACTTGTTGAGGTGTTTTTTTCGGGGGCGGGAAGTTGCTTTGTCATGCGTTAACCTTTTGTAAATGTTTCTGCCTTATTATCCTTGTTTGAGAGAATATTAATCGTATAAGTTTTAAGGTTTACTTAACGCATTACGTTCGCTTTTTTGTTTATTTAGTGTGTATAAAAAATAAAAAGGGCTTTTATCTTTTGCCCTCTTCTTTTAAGGTCGCATACAGTATTTTAACCATGGGGGATTAGTATGGCTTCTTTTAATGTTTTGGGGTCCCGCAGACGTTCTTGGAATACACAGACCGTTCTGTTGTTTGTTTATAGCGCGGTCGTGACTTGTGCTTTGGTGTTGGTGGTTGCTAAAAATTTTGAAACACCGGAACAAATTGTTGCTGAAGAACAATTGGCTGCCGCCGGAAAATTGGAAAACGCTCAATTACAAGAGGCAAATAATATGGCTGTTCCTCAGGTTTATGTCGATGCTACAGCCGAAGAGGCCGAATCTTTTGATAATCCCGATGTCGAGTGGACGGTTGAAGGCGAGGAAACTCAGCCAGAAGTTAAACAAGATGTGCTTATGGTCGAAAAAGGTGACCACTTTATCGGTCTTTTGCAACGAATCGGTATGGAATATCTTGAGGCTAATCAGGCCGCCGAGGCTCTTAAAGAGGTCGGATATGACGTTAGAGGATTAAGGGAAGGACAGAAAATCGATATTGTTAAAACCGTCGATGTCCCTTTCGGCGAACTCTTGAGCGTTGATAAAATCGTTATTGAACCAACTGCCGGTACTAAATATATAGTTACTCGTAATGAAGATGAAAAATATGTTGCGGAAATGGAACAGTTGGAATTAAAAGTTGAGAATCGTACTGCAGAGGGCTCTATTAATTCTTCTTTGGCTGCAGCTATGCAAAGTGCCGGTGTCCCTTCCAGCGTTATCGGTAATTTTATTAATATTTTTGCTTATACCGTCGATTTTCGCTCGGATGTTAAAAAAGGTGATTCTTTTAAAGTTATGTTTGATCGTAAAGTCGCTCCAGACGGAAAAGTCGTTAAAAACGGCGATATACTTTATGCAGAGCTTAATCTCGGTAAAGACAAAATCTCTCTCTATCGCTATGAAGACTTAAACGGCGGTGTTGATTATTATAATGATAAGGGTATCGTGCTTAAAAGAACTCTTGATAAAAAACCAATGGAATTTCGTTCCGCGCGAATCTCTTCTCGTTTCGGTTGGCGCAGACATCCAATCTTGAAACGCCGTATTTTGCATAGCGGTGTCGATTATGCGGCTCCAAAAGGTACTCGCATTTATGCCAGTGCCGATGGGGTGGTTAAACGCGCTCAAAGGGCCGGTGGTTATGGTAATTATGTCGTTATTCGTCATAACTCCGAGTTTTCAACAGGTTATGCGCATATGAACAGTTTTGCTAAAGGTATTCGTCCGGGGGTTAGAGTTAAACAAGGTCAGGTTATCGGTTATGTCGGTTCTACCGGACGTTCTACCGGTCCGCATCTACACTTTGAAGTTATTAAAAACGGTAAAAAAGTTGATCCGTTGAAAGTTAAAGCCGCTACCGGTACAAACTTGGCAGGTAAAGATTTGCAACGTTTTAAAACCGAAGTCGCAAAAATTGTGGCGATGATGGAAGGACAAACCGATTATGCGACCGTTGATACTCAG
>CASFTO010000053.1 GCA_949297665.1 uncultured Alphaproteobacteria bacterium
ACAAGTGTATAAACTTAAGCCTCTTTAGGCATCAGCCGCTGCCGGCACTTGTGAGGATGTTGCAACATCCTCACAAACAATTAGGGACAATAAACATTGTATATCATACTTCGTTTATTGTCCCTTTAATGTATAAGCCTCGCAGAATATTATGCGAGGCTTTTCTGTATAAAAAGAGATATTAAAAAGTTTCCCAATGCACTTTATCGGGATTAAATCTATCTTCTGGTTGTTTTGGCGTTTCTTCAGGATACCCGATAGTAACAATTGCAATCGGGAGCATGGTTTCGGGCATATTAAATTTTTTGCGCAAATTATCAACGACCATCGGCATTGGCGCAGCACCGCAAAAGCAAGCACCTAAACCTTTTGCATGGCAAGCTAAGAGTAAGTTTTCGGCAGCCAAAGCGCCATCGATTTGCGCATAATTCCATCCCTCTTTTTCGCGATGGAAACATTCTGTTTCATCAGCACAAACAATAACAACGCAAGCAGCATCTTTAGCAAAAGAGGTCCACGGCTGCAACAGCCTGAGCGTACGCAAAGTTTCCGTATCTTTTAAGACCAAGAAATGCCAAGGTTGTTTATTATGAGCAGAGGGAGCATAGCTGGCAGCCCGTAAGAGCTCTGTAATTTGCTCATCAGACAATTTCTTTTCGGGATTATATTTTCTTACCGAGCGTCTGGTTAAAAGTCCTTCATATAATTCCATATTACAAACTCCTATAAAAAAAGCTAGTTAACGCTTCTCTGCAATTGTTCAATATGCGGCAGAACCAAGTGCTCGATAAGGAAGTGCAATGTTTTGAGCACCATTTGGTCAGTATTCAGAATAACCGGATAGATATCATCGGGATTTTCAGCTTGCGAGAGTTTTTTAGCAAGCATAGCATAAACCCCGGCCATATCGGAAAGAGAAGATATTAACTCAGCAGCAAAATTAGGGATATTGAGTGTTTCGCAACCGCCCCAAAAGCCTTCCACAAAACCGCACTCAATCTGGTCAGCCCGATTATAGCACAATTCGATAAGGCTCTGAGCATCATGAATATCGCCATGAAATTCGGGTAATTCAAGAGTGTTCGTTTTAATTTCAACAAACATCTGATCCCACAGCCCCATAAAAAACTTAAAAAACAACTCAGCTTCCGCCTTAGTTGTCAAACGCGGCTGAGCATTATCTGGAAAGAAAGATGCGATAACATCCGTAGGCCTTAAGTTAGGGTTAGGACTACAAATTGCCCCGGCAAATTTAAGTTTAGCCACATTAACCGGTGTTGGGCAGTTATAATGAGAAAGGAAGCGTTGAAATTTATCATCCCCAATATATACATTTTCGCTTTGCATTTTAATTCAACTTTATATATAATGACTAACATACACAATTTAACGGGAGTTTTACAAATTGTCCACACTAAAATTATCATTGTTATTATCTATGTTTTGCTTAATTAGTGCGTGCTCACAGTTTGCCCCTTTTGAGGACAGAAGACGTGAGCCCGGAACGGAATACGTATATGTTGGAGCATCCAAACCTGGACGTCCGGCAATATGCTATAATCCTTTATTTTATGACAGAGAAGAGGTAAAAGCTCAGGCCGATGAGCTATGTCGTCAGCATAAAGAAAAGACGCATGCCGAAGAGATAGACAATGATATATTCAGTTGCAGGCTTTTTGTACCTTCCAAGGCTTATTATAAATGCGTAGCAGATAAATAGAGAGAAAGCATCGGAAGGTCCGTTTCCGAAATAGAGTATTTGCCGCCGCGTTTATAAGAAAGGAGAGACTATGAAAATATATATATTTGATATGGATGGAACGATAACCCCGGCGCGTCAAGCAATGACACCGGACTTTAGCCGAAGATTTATTCCGTGGTTAAAATCGCATTTAGCCTATTTAGCGGCAGGTTCTAACTTTGAAAAAGTGTGTGAGCAAATACCATCTGGCGCAATAGACGCATTCAGCGGAATATATAGTTCAATGGGTAATGTTTTTCATCAGAAGGGTAAAGAAATATATCGTCATGAAATAAAGTTGCAAAAAGAGTTATTGCAGACCTTAGAGCGCTACCGCCGTAATACGGAATATAAAGGCAAGTTGTATGGGAATTATATGGAATTACGTCCCGGTATGTTGAACTTTAGCGTATTGGGTCGCAATTGTCCTTTTGTTGAACGCGCCAAATACAATGAGTGGGACAATGAGCATCATGAAAGAGAAACGATAGTTCAAGACGTGAACGAGAATTTTCCGGAATACGAAGCGAGTGTCGGCGGTAAAATTTCTATTGATATCGTGACCAAAGGTTGCAGTAAGAGTCAGATAGCCCATAAGGTAAGAGAGATGTACCCTAATCATAAAATTATCTTTTTAGGCGACAGAACCGAGAAGGGCGGAAACGACTACGCCTTGGCAGAAACGTTGCGAGGTATGGAAAATACGGAAGTCGTCGCGGTTAATAATCCCGATGATGTGTTGAAGTATTTGGAAATATAAACTCTGAAGAAAATCTGGCGATAAATGAATAATTGACAGCAACCCATTTTTCGGGTATACTTGGATATATGCAAAAAAGGAGTTTTTTACGATGAAAACTAAAACAATATATCTGGAATATTGGGAAGAATTTAAGAGTTTCGGTATACCTAAAAAAGAAATAGAAGAATTAAAAGAGCAGGGGATAGTAGCCGATATTCGCTTTCGTAAAGAATTATATGAAAATAAAAACACAGATCGACCGACTGTCGGCTTTCTATTAGGACAAGACAAAGGGGATAACGGTGAAGAATATTACACTATTGGATTGACCTATGCGCAAGCGGCGTTGTCAACAGGTGCGGAGATAAAGTTTTTAGACTATGAGAGTAGCTATCAACAGATGAAAGGTTGCGATGGTGTTATTTTACCAGGAGGGGCCTTTGATAATCCGGAAGATTTCTTTATTGATGGAAAAGATATGGGAGGTAAAGAAGGAAAACGCTTTTTTGCTTACAAAGCAGCGATAACCGAAGCCCATCGTAATCATAAACCTATGTTGGGAATTTGTGCCGGAGCACAGATGATTGGTGCGTTATTAGGTAATATGAAAATGTATCGAAGTTTAGATAAAGAAGTATCAAAGAAAACAGTTCATAAGCCAAAAGCAGAAACAGATGTGCGTATTCATGGTCTGAAGTTAATCAAAGGAACACCAATATTTGATATTATGGGGTTAGATGCGAATGAAGATAAGATTATGATAAATTCACGTCACAATCAGGCTATGGTTCATCCGGCTTTACAAGATTATGTAGAAGGAAGGCCGTTAGTGAAAATGGATATGTATGCGGTTTCCGATGCAGATGGAATTCCTGAAATTTGGGGGAATGAAGCAGCCGGGATTTTATGCGTGCAAGGACATCCGGAAGACTTGGCTGCAATGGGAAATAAAAAAATGCAGCGATTATATAATTATATAGCGAAAAAAGCTGCAGCATATAAACGTGCGCATACTAAAACCCCGCTAAAATTAATAAACCTACGAAAGAAATGTAAGATTATATAGAAACCATAATCACACCGACAACAATAACGACAAAGCAAACCACCTTTTTAGCCATAATAAGAGGAGAAATAGTTTCTTTAACACGAATATCAAATATTTTCTTTAAGGTAAGACTGATAAAGAGCATAAAGATAGGTGCGGTGGCATTGATAGCCGAAAGGGTAACGGCGGACATTTTAGATAAAGCGAAAATAAACGCGGCGCCGCCGAGGAAACATAAGAGTTCATTTAAGCAAAATATTTTAGTTTTTTTGCGATAGGCGTTAAACGCTTTTTTGATGCGTTCTGCAGAAGTCGGATGCAAAAAAAGCAGAAACGGTAAGAAGCCGGAAAGTGTGTTTACATAAATCATCATATTAATCCAGCTATCGTCATATTGAAAGGCGCATTTTTGGATAACGACGTAAAAAGCTCTTAAGAATGAAACCAAGAGCATATAATAAAAAGCGCGATTAAGTTTCGGCATTTTGAAGTCATTGATGCTAAGCACAATAGAAGCCAAGATAATGAGAACAAAGCCAAAATACTGAGATGTTTGTAAATGTTCATCCAAAAACAAATAAGTCATAATCGGTATGGTAATTTGTCCCAAAGAGAAGAGGGCTGATACGATAGAGGTATCAATTACCTTCATCGCTTTATAGTAAGGGTAAAGGTAAACAACATCAATAACCGCCAGAACGAAATAAAAAGGTAAGACACTAAGTGTCGGTAAGGTAGGCATACCAAAGAAGAGTAGCAGAGGCAAAAAGACGCAGTTCATCAAAGAGATGTAAAAAATCATTGTGAGCGGATGTTTAAAATTATTATTAGAAAGTTTGCACTCAATGATATTAGCAAAAGACGTGAAGAAAGGAGCAAGTAAAGCAATAAAGACAATAAACATAAAACCTCTGTGAGCTGTTAATCCTACACTAATTATAACTTAAGAAGAACAAAGAGTAAAGGGGGAAGAGATAAGAAAAATAAAAAAAGCCCTCCGAAGAGGGCTTGAAATAGAACAAACACAGATTAGTGCGATAATAAATAACGCAGCGTTTCGCGTTTATTTAAAGTATCGCCTTGCACAAGTGAGATAAATTTCTGTCCGTAGTCAAACAGAGATTCAGAAATATCTTCTCCTGGCACTTTACGAATAAAGGCATCAAAGAGCATCTTTTGCTGTTGTAGCGGAATATCAAGAGCCAAAACCAAAAGGCGATTTTGACGAACAAGACCAATAAATTTTTTTGCAAAAACGAAAACAAAATCATCATCTTGGATAGCGAATTTTTCTCCGTTACTAAAGCATAGAAAGACATTACCGACACTGGAAACAGAAAATTTACAGTTCGGAGCGCCTGACAGATATTGTTGCTCATTAACGGGGGTTGCTGTCAGACAGTCATACGTTGCGTCCATATTTCGACACATTTTCCTTTGAACTAACCAACGATAATCAACGTCCAGATTATCAAGTAAGATGGTTAAATTTGTATCATAGAGGATACCTTTTTTCTCAGTCCAAACAATAAAATTACCACCAGCGAAAAAATCAACACCGCTAATATGAGGAATAAGATGGATTTTACAAAAATCCTTATCATACAAGACGACGCCATCTTCTTGATAAAAAGCGATTTTACCATCATCCGCATCTCTAAAGTAACCGACATGGTGTACAGATCCAAGAGCGCGCCCTTGGGATAAATCATCTACCGGCAAAACAAAAAACTTGTTATCTTTGCGTAATACAAAATGTCTATATTGCCCGAGATAGAGAACATTATCGTAGCAAGCAATCATCTCTCCTTGAGGATTATAAAATTGATACGATTTCTCATTTTCTGCAGAAAGAGCATAATATCCATTTTCAAATCCATGAAAATCAAATGCGTCTTTAGCAATCAAGCGACAACGATTATCATAAACTTGCAAATGATATGTTTCTGGGTTATGAAGAGTAAAAAATCCGTTGGGATAGAAAAGCAAATCATGAGGCTCTTCATCATTAACGGTTCTTTCTCCGAAAAATTTCCAATAGCAGTCTAACGTTTCCAACACATCTCGTGTTTGTTCAACAAATTTCCAATAATTTTTTTCCATAACTGATAAATTTAAGTGAATAATAATATTTAATTGCTAAAACTATAAGGAGTATTTGTGTTTTTGTCAATAAAAATGTGTCCAAAGGATAAATAATCACTACACAAATTTTCAAAAAGAACGACACAGAAACGTTTTACTTATATTAGTGATAGATAAAGTGGTGTTGTTGCAGTACAGCAGAAGAATTAAAAAGAGAGAATTTCGGGCCAATAGTCGGTTGAAGGAAGGAAAGCAAAAAAAAGCAGAGCCGAAACTCTGCTTAAAATTTTGCATTTTATAAGCGATTCGCAATAAGGAAACCGCCATATGACAGCTATTATCTGGAGTAGAACTCGATAACCAAGTTTGGTTCCATTTGAGCGGCGTAAGGAACGTCATCAAATTTCGGAACAAAAGAATACTTAGCTGTTAATTTAGAAGCATCAACTTCCAAGTAAGAAGGGAAGTCGCGAGATTGAGATTGCACTGCAGATAAAACAACAGCCAATTGTTTAGATCTTTCACGAACTTCAATAACATCACCGGCTTTAACCATATAAGAAGGGATGTTCACTTTCTTACCGTTGACGGTAATATGACCATGGTTAACAAACTGACGAGCAGCGAAAACGGTAGAAGCGAATTTAGCCTTGTAAACTAAGTTATCCAAACGAGATTCTAACAAACCGATAAGGTTTTCAGCGGCATCACCTCTTCTACGGATAGCTTCTTCGTAATATTTATGGAACTGCTTTTCAGAAATGTTACCATAATAAACTTTCAATCTTTGTTTAGCATATAATTGCTCACCATAGTCAGTAGTCTTTTTTCTTCTTTGACCATGTTGACCAGGAGCATAATTTCTTTTCAAAATAGGGCTGTTAGCATCACCCCAAAGATTTTGACCATAACGACGGCTATTTTTCTTTTTAGCATTAACAATACTTTTCATTAAAAAAATCCTTAAACTGGTTAATTAAATTATTGTCCCGATAGTTTTGTCGTTGAGGCAGCCGATAATATTTTCAAACGATAGCACTCACATAAAAACATTAAGCAACCTGCGCAAACGGGACGTTATGCTCTGGAGCGGTGAATAGAAATTTGCTTCCACACACCAAAAACACCGAAAAGCACCGTCCTCTTTCTCGGAAGTGCTCCCAACATACCTCAAAAAAATAATTTTGCAAGTATTTTTTTCGCAAAGTTAAGAAAAATCCGTCCCAAATCCGCTCCAGAAGAAACAAAATTTAGTAAAAATTCTTACGCACTTTAGTAAAGAGCGGTTCATTCATATTTTCGAGCACACCGTCTTTAAGTTTAAATTGCTGATTCATTCGTGCGGCCAATTCCAAATTATGAGTAGCAATTAAAGCCGCCAGACCTGTTTCTTTGATAATATTGAGCAAAGCAGCAAAGACCTCTTCCGAAGTATTCGGGTCAAGATTACCGGTCGGTTCGTCGGCCAATAACAATTTAGGGGAGTTCGCCAAAGCTCTGGCAATGGCAACACGTTGTTGTTCACCGCCGGAAAGTTCCGCGGGACGATGTTTCAAGCGATGCGAGAGTTTTAATTTATCAAGTAAAAAAGTCGCTCTGTCGGCTGCTTCCTGCTGAGATTTTCCGGCAATAAGCAAAGGCATCATAACATTTTCAAGAGCGGAGAAATCGCCCAAAAGATTATGATACTGATAAACAAAACCGATATAATCGCGTCGAAGCGATGTACGCAAGTCATCAGAAGCCTTACCGATATTTTCGCCGTTAATAAAGATGCGACCGCCGGAAGGCTTATCGAGCAGTCCCGCGATTTGCAAGAGGGTGGATTTACCCGAACCGCTTTGTCCGACTAAAGCAATAACCTCTCCCGAGTGGATAGATAAATCCACACCGGAAAGAACTTCAAGCGTTTGCTTACCTTGTTTATAATTTTTAACGATACCGCTCAGTTGCAAAACCGGTACATTATTGACTAAATCATTATTCATAGCGCAAAGCCTCCACAGGATCCATTTTCGCCGCCCGATAAGCCGGATAAAGTGTTGCCAAGAAAGAAAGCAAGAGAGAAATTCCCGCAACGGTTAAGACGACGGACATTTCCACTTTAGCCGGTAATTGGGATAAGAAATAAATTTCAGCCGCAAACAAATCACGACCGGCAACAGACTGTAAAAACTGTCTGATATTTTCAATATTATCACAGAAGAGTAGGGCAAGCACGACGCCAAGAACAGTACCGACCGCACCGATAAAAGCCCCATCAAGGAAGAAAATACGCATAATAGCCCCTTTAGTCGCCCCCATTGTTCGTAAAACGGCAATATCGCGTCCCTTGTCTTTAACAAGCATAATCAAGCCGGTAATGATATTAAATGCAGCCACTAAGATAATAAGGGTAAGAACGATAAACATAACGTTGCGTTCGACATCAATCGCATTAAAGAACGCGGAGTTTGTTTGTCTGTAATCATAAACAAAGGCCTTGTTTCCGGAAGATTCTATGGCCGCCGCGATAATTTGCCGAATATAATCGACATCTGCGCCATCACGAAGCGTAACATCAATACTTGTAACTCCATCACCTAAAGAAAAGAACTTTTGCGCAGCTTCAAGCGGCATAAAAATAAAGTTGGCATCATATTCATACATACCAAAGTTAAATGTTCCCGCAACACGATAAGTTTTCATCCTCGGTACAGTTCCGAACATTGTAATTTTACCGCTTGGAGAGAGTAGGGTAACCTCATCGCCTTCCATAACGCCGAGTTTGTTGGCAAGACGTTGTCCTAAAACAATAGTATCCCCCTTAAACAATTTCAAATCAAAATCTTTGAATCCATCACGAAGAACCTTTTTCTTTTGAATATCCGTGGCATTAATTCCGCGCACCATAACGCCTTCAGCGGAATTACCTGCCGTTGCGAGTAACTGCTTTTCAACCATCGGAATAGCAATATTAACCCCTGGAATTTTACTTTCCAACAATTTAACGGCTTCTTGATAGTTATTAAACGGCGTATTGCGAATAGCGACAATGCTGATATGTCCGTTAATTCCCAAAATGCGCCCGAGTAATTCAGATTTAAAACCGTTCATAACGGAGGTAACGATAATAAGCGTTGCCACACCCAAAGCGATACCGATAAAAGCAAAAGAAGTAATAACCGAAATAAATCCTTCTTTGCGTTTTGCGCGCAAATATCTGCCCGCAACCATATTCTCAAATTTTGAAAAAATCATCAGAAAAACTCCTTATTTCTTACACCATAAACGCAAAGAGAAAACTTGCAACCATAAAACCCTTTTTCCCACAAAAAAGGTAAGACATAGAGATTGACAATTATAGATACCATCATATAATCGCCCACAAAGAAAATTATTATCAAAACTATTAAAATCAACAATTATGGAAAAATTAAATTTAAGCCAATTAAATGCCATCGGTAAAGAAATCGGCTATCCGTTTTATCTATTCAAAGATGGAAGCTATGGGCGTAAATTCGTCAACGGTCGCTTAAATGCCATTGCGACGATAAAACAGCCATTTGAGGCAGATAATTTGCAAGAAAAATCTTTTACAGAAGCAACGGAGAAAAAGCCCCAACCGATTAAGATGCCGCGATCATCCGCGCCGATTATCGAGCTGGCAAAGAAGGTAACAGCGGAACAAATAGCAAAAGCCGAATGTGGTGGAAAAGTTTATCATAACGGAGGGATATGCATACGAAATGGTTTTTCTATAGCAGAATTAAGCGGGTATATTTTGTGGGTAAATCCTGATAAAACCGCACCGATAGGTTATCGCGCTTTGTGTTGTGTCCCAGATTTTGTAGAAATGAAACTCATTTATTTAGGTTTGGATAAACATCTTCCGGACGCAATTAAGGCTTTTCCTGACGGCTATGCTAATACCAAAGCAATATACAAAGCATTTCGATTAAAGGGAATAAAGACAGAAGTTTGGGAATATATTACCAATTATGCTAAAAATGGTCTCAATCCGAATGATTGCTTTATGATATCATCGGCAGAGATGAAAGCGGCTATATCGGCAAATGAGATGGTTACTCCGCTTTTAGGCCTATGGTACGGAATAGGGACATTTCCTATGTCACATTGGAACGGCTACTCTCTGGAAGGTATATCTATGCAAAAAGACGGAGGTTGCTTTCAAGGTTCTATCTACATTGACCGGGATATAAAAGTTATTCCATGCTTTTGGATTTAAGTAAAAGAAGAAAACAGTCTGATTTTGTATTCAGGCTGTTTTTTTTACATAAAAAAAGAACCTCGTTTCACAACGAAATTCTTTTCTGACTTTGTCCAAATAAGGAGATCTCTATCTCACGATAATTCTCCTCAGTAACATGCTAAACAAAAAATAATTCAAATATCAATCATAAGGTTAAAGAAAATCACCTGCGTCACGAGAGTGACGTTTGTGAAGAGAGTGTTTTTTCTCACTGGAAAGTGACTGAGAAACATCTCCGGACTGTTTACCGCCTTTAGAAAGAAAATCGAACTTTGTTCGAGGCAAATAGTCATGCAAACAGAAATTTCCCGTCAAGCTGACTTTTGCCGCCAATTTGCTCAAATCTTTAACAAAAGTAACCGGAATAAAAAACTTCTCTCCTTGAGATGACAACATCAGATGAACGACAGAAAATTCCGTAGGACTGCTGAAATAAGCCTCGGCATACCATCCGCCTTTATTGACGAAATGGATAACAGCTTTTTTATCATCATCCAAAAAGCCCCACAAGGACTGTAATTTTCCCCCGTTATTCAGTTTGTTAAGATGTCTGAGAACAACTTCAAGAGCCGTAGCTGTTTCTGTAGAAAACAAGCAACCGTCTTCGGCAGCCGTGGCCATAGAAGTAACATCACTGAGCGATTTGTTTAATACGATATTTTCCAAAAAATCGACCATACGTTTTCTGGTAATCATCGGATAAGCAACAATAAACTCACAAAAATCGGCAGGCTTCTTATTATTGGCTCTACCTAAATTCTGACTGGCAAGGGCTGTTACAAGCGCCTTGGCATCGGACCAAGCAACGGTCTTAACGATTTTTTCTTCCATAAAAATATATTTTTAATAAATGATACGCCAAACAGCATAAGTCAAAAAAAAATTTTGTCAAATAGTTTTTAGAAGAAAGAAACGTCAAATACAAAAAAAAATCCAATCAAGTAAACGAACCTGATTGGATAAGCGTTAAAAACAGTCCATTTATTTAAGAGAAACCAAATCATCGGCAATAGTCTGAGCTAAAAGTCCTAGGAGTTTGCTCAGAGCCGGCACATAAGCATCATAATCACCGTCAATGACGATATTTTGTTTAAACTGTCCTTGTTTTAGGATAAGCCCCTTTTGATTTTTAATAAAGTAAGAGGCTTGCAACATAGCATTTTCATCAAGCCGACCGTTCATTTTTTGAATCTCAACCCATACGGCAAATTTATAGTTTTTGCGAAGAGTCGTTTTATTTTCAACAATAGCATTAGGGAAGATAAAGCTCAAATTATCATTAAGGACTTGTTGAATAAGTTTATCGGGATTAGCACCCCAACGATTAAACTCATCAATTTTGAGTTCATAGTTTTCACGTCCCAAAGTTGTAATTTGGGGTTTAGATTGAGAAGCCGGCAAAAGGACATTATCAACTAAGATATTTTGTTTAAAATCGGGATAAACCAGTTGCGTTTCGTTCCAAGCAACGGGTTGATAGAAGTTAGGATTTTTACTGGCACAAGCAGAAATCGTAAAAATCAGGAGCAATAACCAAAATTTTTTCATATTATTCATCCTTTCCGGTAATAATTGAGCTCGGGTACATTTGCAGATAATCGGTTAAATTTTTAAGCGAATTAGCCGCAGCCGTCATGGTTTCGATGAGTATTGAAATTTGCGCGGCATTTTCCGCCATAAGTAGATCAATAGATTTAGCTGCACCGCCGACATTTTGAGCAGCGGTACCGAATTCAGTGACCATTTTTGCGGTATTATTTTTATTTTCTTTCAAGATATGATCAACCGTATCAAGAGTAGAGTTCATTTTAGAAAGCAATGGCGGGAGTTCTTTATCAAGTGTCTGTGTAATATCATGCACATCATCAGCGATTTGCGTAATCGGCATAACTTGAATACTTTTGGAGATTTCCGCAAAAGGCGAGCCGATAGTAGGGATTTCGAATTGATTTTTCGCTTCTTCGTGAAGAATGAATTTAGATTTCGGGAACATATCCAATTCGATTAAGAGCTGTCCTGTAATAACCGAATTAATTGCCAAACGTGCCCGCAAACCATCTTGAATAAATTTATCAAGTCTTGCTCTTTCATCGTGAGTATTTGTAATTAAGGATTTACCGTTATAAATTTTGGCATAAACGGGAATTAAGAATTGCATATTTTGCAAATTAGCCTGTAAACGCACTTCGGTAACTTCGCCGATTTTAACGCCTTTAAATAGGACCGGCGCCCCGACATCAAGACCTTTAACCGATTCGTCAAAATACATAACGACAATCGATTCGTTATCGGAAAACTTAGATTTCAAGAAATACGCCAACATCAAAAAGAGCGATAAAAGCCCGATGCTGACAAAAAGACCAATCATTTTCAAGTTAGGCTGTCTGACCATTTTCTACACCTCTGGTTAAAAATTCAAGTATTTCGGGATTAGGCGGTGTTTGCAACATTTGTTTCGGATTACCTCTACCGGTAATATTTTTAACTTTTCCGTCAAGAAAGATAGAATTACTGCCGATAGCAAAAATAGATTGCAACTCGTGCGTAACCACCACAAACGTTGTTCCGAGATTTTGATTAAGTTTCAAAATCAAGTCATCCAAACGTTTCGAGCTGATAGGATCAAGACCTGCGGAAGGTTCATCGCAATAAACAATTTTAGGGTCAAGAGCTAACGCCCGCGAGAGAGCGGCTCTTTTTTTCATTCCCCCCGAGATTTCCGAAGGATAAAAATCCTCAAAACCGTATAACCCCGTGAGCGCCAATTTATAAGAAGCAAGCTCGGCAATTTCCGCTTTAGAATAATTAGTATAAAGCTCAAGGGGCATAGAAACGTTTTCTTTCAATGTCATGGAAGAGAACAAAGCACCGCTTTGATAGAGGACGCCACAGCTTTTCATGATTTCGGTTTTCTGGAGATTATCTGCGCCGGAAAAGTTCTGTCCGTTAATCAAGACCTCGCCCTGAACCGGCGTGACCAAACCGGTCAAAACGCGAAGCATGCTACTTTTTCCGCAACCGCTCGCCCCCATAATGATAAAAATATCTTTTTCCTGCACGGAAAAATTGATATCATCGAACAAGATGAAATCTCCATACGCAACTCTAAGATTTTTGACAGTAATAATATCCTTCATCATATACCTGCCATTTCAAGGAGTACGGTTAGAATACCCGTAGCAACAATCATCCAAACTAATGCTGTAACAACCGCACCTGTGGTTGCTTTACCGACACTATCAGCGTCACGTCCTGCATTAAGTCCCTCATAACATCCGCATAGAGAGATGATAATACCATACACGACACTGTGCATCAGTCCCACCAATATATTTTCTAAAGTCAAGGCTTTAACGGCGTAATCAAAATAAGAAGATGAAGAAATATCCAAAAAAGCCACTCCGACAACGGCACCGCCGAAAATACCCAAAACATCGGCAAGCATTGTTAAAAAGGGGATTGTAAAGACCAAAGAAATCAATCGAGGAGTAATAAGATAGTCGGATATTTTAACACCTAAAGTTTTCAGCGCATCAATTTCTTCATTAACCTGCATGGTACCGAGAGTAGCGGCGTAGGATGAGCCTGTACGACCGGCCATAATGATACCGACCATAATAGCGGCCATAATACGCGTCATACCGATAGACACCATACTGGCGACATAAATACCTGCACCGAAAGTTCTGAGTTGAATAGCGCCGACAAAAGCGAGAATAAGCCCGACCAAAAAACTGACTAAAGAAATAATACCGACAGCTTTATAACTACAATCGGCAAAAATAAATAAGAAATCGTTTTTACGCCAAACCGCCTGACCGGAAATAAAGCGCAAAAGGGATAAATTTGTTTCATGAATAAACAAGCAAGCTCTTTTAATCTGTTGAAAAATTTCAAAACTTTTCTGTCCGATTTTATCTAAAACAGGCAAAATATTTTTTTTCTCTTTCGGCGGTGTATTTTCGACTTTAAGAGCGAGAGAAAGCATTTCCTGCAAATTTTTAGGCAATTGCGAAAGATTAAAATTCAAACCAAGAGCTTTAACTTTTTTAGCCCAACTGAAAATCTGCGCAGCAAGCGGGGAAGAATAGGGAACATTGATATTGTTTAAGTCAAATGAAATTGTTTTTCCGCCACGATGTTTCCATTCCGTGATATCATCGATAATAGGCAAAGTTAAATCCGCATTAACAGAGCCGGTATCTCCGTTAAACACGAGATGAAGTTCTTGATTAATATGTTTTAATTCTACAGTCATCGTCAAAGCTTTTCATTTTAATATAGAGATAATACGGCTAAGGATTTTTACAAGAGGCAAGACAAACATCGACAGCCGCCTGATTAGCGATTTCGTGAGCATCCTGCTGAGAAAGGCCCTTAAGGATGGATGCGATAAAAGCGCCGGCAAAAGCATTACCGGCCCCATAAGCAAAAGACTGACGAATACCGTCATTTTTAACATAAGTTAAAGTATCACCGAAGACACGGCTTTCCTTAGCTGTATCGGTCAGGATAAGATATTTGAGTTTATATTGTTCTTTAATTTGCGAACACATATCTTCAACAGAGCCGGAAAGTTTAAGAATATTTTTTAAGATTTTCAATTCATCCATATTCAGTTTAAGAATATTTGCCAGACTCAGCAATTTAAGGATAATCTGTTTATCATAGTAATCTTGGCGCAAATTAATATCAAAAAATTTAAAAGCGTCATCGGCAACCGAACCGATTAAATCCAGAATAGTGCCTTTGGAATAAGATTTTCTGAGAGCAAGAGTTCCGAAATAGAGCGCATCGACATGTTTAATACAATTTTCGGCATCTTGAGTAAACGGGATATAATCCCATGCAGCATTTTCAAGAATATGAGCCGTAAGGGAGCCGTTAGAATTTTTGAAGATAATAACTCGCCCGGTCGGATAAGGGGTAATCGCCAAGACCGGTTTAATTTCAAATTTATTAAGCTCAGCAACAACTTCCCGTCCCAAATCATCAGCCCCGATAGCACTGATTAAATGACCGGCCGCACCATATTTAACCGCATGATGTAAGAAATCAGCGGGTGCGCCGCCAAGTTTTCTACTTTCGGGCATAATATCAAAAACAACTTCACCGATAGCAGCCACTTGAGGTTTTTTACTTCTTCCGACCATGACGCCTCTTTACATTTTTGTTATTATAACACAACCTAAAACGAAGTATAGCGGATAAATTTATAGAGTCAACGAGTTTAAAAGTTGTTCAGTCGTAATTTTAAGCTATTTTGTAATAAAGGCAACGCCTCATCGTATGTAATTTTGCACAAATCGGTACCATGGCTGATGCGATAAGATGTTTTATAGTTAAGACATTCATGATTTTTAGCCAATTGCTTATAGCTGGAAAGGGTTAAGACGACAGGAGGTAAGACATCTGAATAATGTTGAATATTTTTCAAGACGGAAGGAAACCTGAGTATTTCACCTTTTTCACCGACGATAGCCAAACAAGTATATTGAGGAAGATAATATTCACAAAAGAGGTTATTATTATCAAGAGCAAGGATGATTTGGTCGTCAGGGACAAATTGTTTAATATCTTGAGCCAGATAAAAGTACCCTTTATCAAAAGAAGACAAACGTGTATCGTTATAAGCAATTCCAAATCCGATAATCGCCAAGAAAAGAAATCCTTTTTGAAAAACCGGAAAAGACGCGAGCACAACTGCCGCGGATAAGAACCAGAATAAAGAAAAAACAAGCATATAGCGAGATGTAACGAGCGGTCTGACAAAAGTCGAAAGCAAGAGTAAGCAAAGGTATGTAGCAATCAATGTAAAGAAGGCATATTGAAACAATGTATATAATTTAGCGGAATATTTGTTTAAGGAGAATACCCCGCAAAAATTAATAAAGCTAAGAGCGGAAACCGCCAATATATTCAGTGGAAAAAGGAAAGAAAGCACCATATCACCCATCAACGGATTAACAAAAAATTGGGTGCTAAGTTTTACAAAATCAGCCGTAACATACCAATCTTTGCTGATTTGAGCAGCAGTATGAAAAGGTATGTAAAGCCACGGAGCAAAGAGCAAAGCCACACTAAACGCAACTCCTAAGAATTTTTTTAAAACCAAAGAATTGTGCTGACGAATAAGACCGACGAATAAGAATAGATATAGGAACAAGAGCCATATGGCGCAATAATAATGAGTGTAGAGAGCGGCTAAAGATGTGATTGCAAATTTAAAAAAGTCAGAACGACTAGGCTCATCAAGCAAACGTAAACCATAGACAAGCGCCATCAACATTAAGAGTGCAGAGAGCATATAGGTACGCACTTCAAAAGCCAGCCATAAAGAATGCGGCATCAGCAAAAGTAAGGCAATCATCCATAAAGCGACCTTATCGCCATAGTCACGCCGAATAGCTGTGGCAGCAAAAAGTTGCGCTCCGAGAAGTAAAATGTAAGATGCAAAATGTGCCCCGAAAATCTCATAAGTTTTTGGGAAAAAGCATAAAACAAATTTGAGATACAAATAATAGAGCGGAGGTTTTGAATCTTCCGTAAACAGCAAATGGAACATATCTTTGAAACTGTCATTAGCCATGAGCACGGAATATATTTCATCGCTCCAAAGATTAATATTATTGATTAACAAGCCATAGAGCAAGGCGGTCAACGCAATCAAAAGTCCGGCTTTAATTTGAAATTTAGCAAAATAGCGTTTAGCAAAGAGCAAGATATTCAAAATTTTTCTCCTAAAACTTAAATCCAACGTAACCGAAGTCAACGTTAAGGTCAATAACGGAGCATTTTTTTCACACAACCAAATAGAAATACCACACTAATCCGCATATTAACTTTACGATACGAAGATATAATAATTATGTGCCAGTATTACTCAACCGGTTATTTTTCTTGTACTAAGCAGATACTTTTTTTGGGGAAAACAGGGCAAGAAAAAAAGCCGCCTTAAAAGCAAGGCAGCTTTAAATTCGCTAAGAAAAAGACTATTTTTTATTTTTTTCCTTTTCGAAATAGTCGAGCAACCATTTATAGTACGGATTTTTAAAATCCTCATACATTTGTCTGACCAACTCAAGATTCAAGTCTTTTTTATTAAAAGCGGATTCTGTGAGTACCGTACAAGTATCCTCTTTAATATCGGCCGAACCAACCGAGATGAACCATTCATCGGCAACATGGTTAGATTCGTCCAAAATCTGCAACAATCCCATATTTAGAGTCATCAAAGTGGGTGCTCTGCCTTTAATAACGGTAAGAGGCATATTTTTAGCAGGCAAGACGACACGATAAACTTTCGTATCCACCACCAATTTTTCAGGCATATAAATCTTAAGTTGAATATCCAAAGCCATATTTAGGCAGCTCCCTTCATTTCTTCAGCTTTTTCCAAAACTTCCTCTATTGTACCGACCATATAGAACGCTTGTTCGGGAATATCATCATATTTACCCTCAAGAATACCTTTAAAGCCTTTAATAGTATCTTCAAGTTTAACAAAACGTCCTTTTTTGCCGGTAAAGACTTCCGCCACATGGAAAGGCTGCGAAAGAAATTTCTGAATTTTTCGAGCCCGAGAAACAACCATTCTATCATCATCAGAAAGTTCATCCATACCCAAAATTGCAATAATATCTTGCAAAGAACTGTACTTTTGCAAAATTTCCTGCACACCGCGAGCCACTTGATAATGTTCTATACCAACGACATCAGGATTAAGGATACGGCTGGTCGAGTCGAGCGGATCAACCGCCGGATAAATACCGAGTTCGGAAATTTTACGCGAAAGCACGGTTGTCGCATCTAGGTGTGCAAATGTAGTAGCCGGAGCCGGGTCGGTTAAGTCATCGGCCGGCACATAGACAGCTTGCACGGAAGTAATAGAACCGTTTTTTGTAGAAGTGATACGTTCTTGCATAGCGCCCATATCCGTACCCAAAGTTGGCTGATAGCCAACGGCGGAAGGAATACGTCCGAGCAAAGCGGAAACTTCGGAACCAGCCTGAGTGAAACGGAAGATGTTATCAACAAAGAACAAAACATCTTGATGTTCGACATCGCGGAAATATTCAGCTTCGGTCAAACCGGTCAAAGCCACACGAGCACGAGCTCCAGGTGGTTCGTTCATTTGACCGTAAACCAGAACTGTTTTAGAGTTTTCGCCGTTTAAGTCAATAACGCCGGACTCAATCATTTCATGATAAAGGTCATTACCTTCACGAGTACGTTCACCCACACCGGCAAAAACAGAATAACCGCCATGACCTTTTGCAATATTGTTAATCAGTTCGTTAATCAGCACGGTTTTACCCACACCGGCACCACCGAACAAACCGATTTTACCACCCTTGGAATAAGGTTCAAGCAGGTCAATAACTTTAATACCGGTTACAAAGATTTCCGGATCTGTAGATTGATCGGTAAAAGCCGGTGCGTCACGATGAATAGGCATATAAGCGGCCGCGTCAACTTTTCCTCTTCCGTCAACTTCATTACCGACAACATTGATAATACGTCCCAAGAGGTGAGGTCCCACCGGAACGGTAATTGGCTTTTCGGTATTATATACTTTAACACCTCGGTTTAAGCCGTCCGTTGTATCCATAGCGATAGTACGGACAACATTTTCGCCCAAATGTTGTTCAACTTCCAAGACCAAACGTCGTCCTTTGCATTCGCATTCAAGAGCACTCAAAATTGGCGGCAACGCATTGACATTAGAGAATTTAACGTCAACAACAGCGCCCATAACCTGATGAATTTCACCGAGTTTGTCGGTGTTTTCAAGTTCGCTGATATGCTGTCTTAATTCAGCTAACCGCAAATCAGCCTCTTTTTTCAGAGTATCCATTTCGGTTTTCTCTTCAGTTTCTTTTTTCTTTTTTGCCACCATCTTCTCGTATTCTCCTAAAACATTTATCAAAAACAAGTGTATAGCATAATTTTACATTGCCTCGGCACCGGCAACGATTTCGGTCAATTCCGTAGTAATCGCCGACTGTCTGAGAGTATTATATTTAAAGGTCAAAGAACTAATCATATCGCGAGCGTTACGATTAGCGTTGTCCATAGAAGTCATTCGCGCCGCATGTTCCGAAGCCTGAGAATTAATAAGGATTTCGAACATAGCCGTTCGCATATAGAGGTTAGAGAGTTTCCTCAGCAACTCTAATTTATCGGGAAGGTATCCGTAGTAAGCATTACCGACTCGATTAACGCCGACATCGTTTTCATCTAAAACAATATCATAAGGAAAGACCTGTTTAGAAATCAACGTTCTTGTCAAACCTGATAAAAAGTCGCTGTAAACGATTTCGCAAACATCTGCGTGATATTGTTCTTTTCTATCCCACACATCATGCAAGAAAGATAGAGCTTCCTCATAAGTCAAATGTTTTTTAATAACGGTCGGGTATGTTTCAACAATATCTTTGATGCCCATTCTGCTCAAAGCCGTACTGCCTTTTTTACCATAACAAAAGACAAAGACATTTTTCCCATTTTTTTTCAGATCTTCAATACGACGTTTAGCCTCTTTAGCGATTTGAGAGTTATAGCTGCCGCAGAGGCCTCTGTCTGAAGATAAAACAAAAAGCACATAAGTTTGCGGATTTTTAGGTTGCACCAAAGTTGACGGCAACAAAAAGGAGACACCTTTCTCTTGTTCTTCGGATTTAAGTTCAAACAAGACGTTTTTAATCTGTTTAATCAACATCGTTTGAAAGAGTTCGCTTTTATCCAAAGTCAACTGAGCACGACGAAATTTCGATGCTGCCACCATTTTCATCGCGGAAGTAATTTTTTGAGTAGACTTAATACTTTCAATCCGAGTACGGAGTTCTTTTAAGCCTGCCATAACATCAATCCTTTCATTGCACCTCAAAAAAGCCGACTAAACTTTAGAAGGAACAAAGCCGACACTTTGTTCCTAATTAAAAGAAACATTAAGCCGCTTCTTGAGCTATTTTTTTCTTATAAGCGTCAAGAGTTTGTCTCATAAAATCGGCAAGAGATTTTTCCAATTCCTCGGAAATAACTTTTTGCTCACGAATTTCTTTTAAGATACTGCTCTTTTCGCGTTTAATAGTTTCGAGCATAAACTGCTCAAAATCTTTAATTTGAGCGACCTCCAATTCATCCAAGAAGCCGCGAGCGCCGGCAAACAGAGAAACAACTTCTTCTTCCAAAGGAAGCGGATGATAGACCGGTTGTTTCAAAAGTTCGGTCAAACGCACGCCACGTTCCAACAATTTCTTCGTAGCGATATCAAGATCTGAAGAAAATTGCGAGAAAGCGGCCATTTCGCGGTATTGAGCCAAATCAAGTTTCATGGTGCCGGCAACTTGTTTCATCGCCTTAACTTGAGCGGCAGAACCGACACGGCTGACGGAAATACCGACATTAACCGCAGGACGAATACCTTGATAGAACAAAGGCGTCTCCAAGAATATTTGCCCGTCGGTAATAGAAATAACGTTCGTCGGGATATAAGCGGAAACGTCGCCGGCTTGTGTCTCAATAACCGGCAAAGCCGTCAAGGAACCGCTGCCATGCGCCTCATCAAGTTTCGCTGCACGTTCAAGCAATCTTGAGTGTAGATAGAACACGTCACCCGGATAAGCCTCACGCCCTGGCGGACGACGTAAAAGCAAAGACATTTGACGATATGCCGTAGCTTGCTTGGATAAGTCATCATAAAAGATAACCGCATGCATACCGCGATCACGGAAATATTCACCCATTGCACAACCGGCATAAGGAGCAATATATTGCAAAGGAGCCGCATCAGAAGCGGTAGCGGCAACCACGATAGTATAATCCATAGCTCCGTAATCTTTAAGGGTCTTAACCACTTGTGCTACCGTTGAACGTTTTTGCCCGATGGCAACATAAATACAAAACAGCTTCTCTTTATCGCTTTTAGCTGCATCATTAACAGATTTTTGGTTAATGATTGTATCAACGATAATAGAAGTTTTACCGGTTTGTCTGTCACCGATAATCAATTCACGTTGTCCTCGTCCGATAGGAATAAGCGAGTCGATAATCTTCAATCCGGTCTGAACCGGTTCATGTACGCTACGGCGTTCAATAATACCCGGAGCCTTGGTTTCAACATTAGCAAATTCTTTTGCTTTAATTGAACCCAAACCATCAATTGGCTGACCTAAAGCATCAACCACGCGACCGAGTAATTCCTTACCAACCGGTACGCTAATGATTTTATTTGTACGTTTAACGATATCGCCCTCTTTAATTTCGGCGTCTGAACCGAAAATAACCACGCCGACGCTGTCTTCGCCAAGATTAAGAGCCATACCTTTAACACCGGATGAAAACTCAACCATTTCATTATATTCAACGCCGGTCAGCCCATAAACGGTAGCGATACCGTCGCCGACCGAAAGAACACGTCCAACTTCTTCCATATTGGGATTAAAGTTATAGTGTTCAATTTTTTCTTTGAGAATATTGGAAATTTCTTCTGCTTTCACAGCCATAACAGTTTCCTTTCTTCACCACAAAAATTAGAAAAAAACATCATTTAACATCTCCTCCGCTTAAAAGCAATTTGATACGCTTTAATTTAGTTTGCAAAGTATCATCAATCAAAAAAGAATCAAAGCTGACTTTTAAGCCGCCCAAAACATCAGGATTAACCCGATAATTAAGCAATACTTTAGTATTGAGTTTATCTTCCAAAACAGCGCGTAACTTTTTATCTTGAGCAACGGAAAGTTGGACGGCGGTTTCAACCGTAACCTCAACAATTCCCTTATTTTGATAATAAGATTTAACAAACTCATCAAGAACGAGCCCCAACAAAGCCATACGTCTGTTTTCGACCATCAGCAAAAGAGCGTCGGCAGAAATATCGGAAAGTTTAATTTTTCTAGCCAGATCTTTAACAATAGACAATTTTAAAGAATTATCATCAACCGGCGCGGCTAAAATATCCCAAATTTCCTTATTCTGCGCATAAGAAGTTTTCAACAATTGCACTTCTTCAAAAATTTTATCTTCAACATTTTTATCTTTAGCGGCATTAAACCAAGCATAAGCATAATTTGCGGCGATTTTAAATTTTGAATACTTTTGCATCTGTAATAACCTAAATAAAAGCCTCTGTAAATAGTCTGTAACCAATCACTTTAGACTACGATTATCATAAAATTACTTATTTTAAATTAAAATTTCCACCACTAAACAAATTTTTTCACAATGAAATTACAAAAAAAGGTATGGAAAAAGGTATGGAAAAGAAAAAAACAAAAAGCCGATTGTAAAAAATCGGCTTTAAGTAAGATAGAAAATCCATCAGAGATTAAAAAAACTCTAATTTTCACGAAACGGCATCAATAAACCGATGGTTTTTAATAATAAAAAAGATAACTTTGAAGATGAAGGCTGGCTTAGATATTCGTCACCGAAATTATCATAAAGCACTCCATCAACAATAAACCAACCGTTTCTAAGCATACACACATGCGAAGAATTGGTAAAAAGTACCTTTTCTTTTTTGTTGTTGTAAACACCGGCGAGTTGTCCGTCATCGGCATTTTTCACGGACATAAAAAAGAAACCGTTAGGAAAGACTTTAGTGTTTTGCAAATTTTGCCCGATACAATCATCATTGCTATCAAACAAAGCCAGTCCGCCATTGATTTTCTTTTTATACCATCCATTGCCAAAAAGTTCAGTGTCCGAAGAAAAATCGGAAAGACACTTTCCGTCTTTATTCCAGATAGCCTTTCTTTTGTTTTCTTTAACCAACATAAACTTTCCGTCAGAAGCACTGACAATATGTTTGACGGCGCCGAAAGACATTTTCTGAAGACCATGTCTCAAAAGAATTGCCATATTGTTTTTCAAAACAATTGCAATCCAACCGTTTTTTAGGTCAATTTTTCTTTTGACAAGACCTTTGTACAGCATTTTAACATCTGCCGGTAATCCGGCAAAAATAAATAATTCTCTAACATTCATAATGATAAATTTTTTAGATAAAATAATAAAAAAAAGCTAGGAAGAATATAGATATTTCCAGCAAAAAGTCAAATAAAAAAAGTCATAAAAACTACATAAAAGAGTAGGGATTAATGTCGACGTCAACGCGCACATTACTTTTTATTTTAACCATGGCAAGCCATTTTTTGAGTACGTTCTGAATATTAACGTTGCGTGCCGTTTTCAAAAGCAGACGATACCGATAACGTCCTCGAAGTAAATTCATAGGGGCAGGAGCCGGTCCAAGTGTTTCAATAAGTTCGGTGTTAGGGGCGCATTTACCAAGATAATAAGCAGCCGCTTCAGCTGCTTGTTGATTGGTGGAAGATACAATTAAAGCGGCCAATTTCCCATAAGGAGGCATATGTAACAGGCTTCTGGAGCTTTTTTCAATCTCAATAAATTGTTCACGATCATGAGCGATAACCGCCTGTAAAACCAAATTGTCAGGGTATAGTGTTTGTAAATAAACAGAGCCTTTTTTCTCTCCACGTCCGGCCCGTCCGGAAACTTGTTCTAGAAGTTGATAAGTTTGTTCACTGGAACGTAAATCCGTCCCAAGTAATCCCAAATCCGCATCAACAACGCCCACGAGCGTCAAATCTGGGAAGTTGTGTCCTTTAGCTAAAATTTGTGTTCCGATAAGAATATCAACTTCTTTATTGGCGGTACGATGGATAACCTCAGAAATTTGTTTGTAATTTGTGGTTATATCGCTGGAAAGAATAGCTGTACGTGCTTGCGGAAAACGGTTGCGAACCTCTTCGGCGATTCTTTCAACTCCCGGTCCACAAGCGGTTAAACCATCCTCTGACCCGCATTCTGGGCAGCGTTTAGGCGTAAACATTTTAAATCCGCAATGGTGGCAAATAAGTTCGCCGGTAATGCGATGTTCGGCAAGCCAAGCCGTGCAGTGAGGGCATTGAATACGATGTCCGCAATCGCGACAAATAAGCAAAGGCGCATAGCCACGACGATTTAGAAAGAGCATGGATTGCTCTCCTCGCTGAAGATTATGATTAAGTTCATCCACCAGAGTCGGCGCCAAAAATGAAACACCCCACGGACCTTTTTGCGGTTTATCTTTTTTTAGATCAATAATTTTAATTTCAGGTAAGACCGCTTTTGCGAAACGCTTGGTTAAACGGACACAATCATATTTTCCTTCTTCAACATTAACCAAAGTTTCTAAATCCGGTGTGGCGGTAGAAAGGATGACTGGAATTTTTTCCAAATGAGCGCGCAATACCGCCATATCACGTCCCTGATAAGTAACCAAACTTTCTTGTTTAAACGAATGATCATGGCTTTCATCAACAACAATAATCCCTAAATCGGCAAAAGGTAAAAAGAGGGCTGAGCGAGCACCAACAACCACTTTTGCTTTATTGAGAGTAACCGCCTTCCAAGTTTTGGCTTTATCTTTAACACCGACTTCCGAATGCCAGATAAACGGCGTAACCCCAAAACGTACTTCAAAACGTCTGAGCCATTGAGAAGTTAAAGAGATTTCCGGCACCAAAACCAGAACTTGTTTACCAAGAGCCAATGCTTCAGCAACGGCTTCAAAATAAACCTCTGTTTTACCTGATCCCGTTACACCATCAAGCAAAGTGGCGGAAAAGCCGTTATTGACTTTGCGAACTAATATATCGGCAGCGTCTTGTTGTTCGTCCGTAAGCCTCGTGGGTTGACTTAAATTAACAATTTGTTCATCGGCATCTTCGTTAACAAGAACATCTTTTTTATAGAGAAAGCCATGTTTAATCATAGCGGAAATAACCGCTTCACTAACCCCTGTCTCCGTTAAAATTTGTTCTTTTTCGGCCTCAAATCCATTACTTAAAAAATCAAATACGGCTTTTCTTGCTTCGGTAATACGAATACCGTCAAGATTCTCATTTTTGATGTTTAGTCCATAGAGTGTGATTTTTTGTTTAGGTAATTGATTGCTTTTAAGTCCCAGCACCATTTTAAGCACCAAGCCGATGGGTGCAAGATTATATTGAGCTGTTTTTTGAATAAAAGCAAGCAAAGAGTGTGAAAGTTTAGGCAGTGCGATAATTGACTTAATTGCTTTAATTTTTGAGGGAGGAATATCCGCCGTTTTACCGATTTTCCAAACCACCCCGACCAAATCCTCACGGCCGAACGACACTTCAACCAATTGTCCGACATCTAAACCGTCATCGGCGGAATAATCAAAAACATCATCAAAAGGCAAAGGTAGAAGAACGCCGTAAACAGCCATATTCAATCAAGCTCCGATAATCAAAGTTTGTCCGTCAAGTTTAATCTGCACGCCGCTCCCGTCCAAATAAGCCAAAAGATAGATGAGCGGAGCATAAGAAGAAGGGTTCTCTTCGGGTTTCCCACCGTTTAGAATATTTGAGATATTCGTCAACTTAGCATTATTCAGAGCAACCGCGGAAGTTGGTTGAATGAGCAAGGCTTCATCCGTCTGTTCAACTGTGATTTTACCGCCTTTAACAATAGCATCAGCCATCATCATGATAGCCGGCATAATCAGTTTATAGATTTTCGGAGAGGAAATCTGAAAATCAGCTTCAATCGGATAATTAGGATTACCTAACGTGGAGAGGTAGTCAGCAGAAATTGTAACCAATTCTTCTAAAGATTTGATGGACGTATTAGATAAACCGAAACACAATCTAAAAAATTTAAGACGTTTGCTCAAGACCTTGGAGCTAAAATTCAAGATATTGGAGATGTCATCCTTGTCATCATCATCACCTTCATTAAGCAGTTCGATAGCATTTGAAATTGCGCCGATATTACCGATAAGGTCATGAGACAACCTGGTTGCGATAAGTTCGGATAAATAAACGTCACTATTGCTCATAAAAAACACTTTCATAAATAAATTTCACATAAAACAAATTAGGCACTATATGCCACTAAAGCATTTAAAAAAACGTTTAAAAGGTATAATATTGCGTATTGGCAAATCTGGTATCTTCATTAAGCATTCGGGCAGTATCCAAATCTTTAAGCAACGGATCGGCAAGTTCCAAGCGTCCCGTCCCAGCCTTAAGATAAGGTTTTTTGCCGCCCAATCCC
>CASFTO010000054.1 GCA_949297665.1 uncultured Alphaproteobacteria bacterium
CTTTAGATTTAGACCCGTTTACGGGTAGCAAGTAATACTCGCCCGGTCAGATTGTTGTACGCCCTTAAGGCGTTTGCTGGTACTTTGAGCCTTACAGGCGTTAATGCAGAACCGCCGGCTAGGCCGGCGGGTTCCTTTTTTTGTGATAACAAGGATTTGAAACATAAAAAGATTAACCATACCAAAAAAGTAAAAATTTTAATAGAAATTTAAGTCGAAACGTCTAAATTGCGAAACGGAAAAAAGAATATATAAGGAAATAAAGAGGCAATAGATGATACAAGATATGACAAGAGGCAATGCGCTGAAATTAATATTATGGTTTGCATTGCCGATACTTATCGGAAACGTATTTCAACAATTATATCAACTGGCAGATATTTTTATCGTAGGCAGACTAATCGGAGAGAACGCATTAGCGGCCGTAGGAGCATCTGCGCCGATATACTTAACCTTTTTAATAATAGCCTTTAGCTTCACCGGAGGTTTGACCGCGGTAACCGCACAACGTTTCGGCGCCGGAGATTATGACGGGGTTCGTCGTTCGGTAACCCACTCATTCAGAGCGAGTCTGGTTTTAAGTATTCTTTTAACGATTGTGCTGATAGTCAGTTTAAAACGCTTATTGCATATTTTAAATGTACCGCAAGCGATTTATGACGATTCCTATAAGTTTATTTTGATATTGGGCTTGGCAATGGTACTGATAGTTGCTTTCAACTTGCTGTCAGGTTTTATCCGGGCTCTTGGAGATAGTAAAACGCCGTTGTATTTTTTGATATTTTCATCGGTTTTAAACATTGTATTTAATTTAATATTAATAAAATTTTTCCATTTAGGCGTGATCGGCTCGGCAATCGGTACGGTAATAGCCATAAGCATATCCGTTATCTGCTGCGTGTGGTACATTAAAAGAAATTATCCGATATTGCGATTAAAAAAAGAAGACTGGCGCTATAACGGTGAATTTATGCGCGAACATTTAAATATAGCGATACCGATGTCAATACAATTTTCGATATTATCATTAAGTATCATGGTCATCCAGTCGGTATGTAATTCGTTTGGAGAGAAGATAATTGTAGGATTTACGATAGCGTTAAGAATAGAACAATTAGCCACCCAACCGCTAATGGCGATAGGTCTGGCTATGGCAACGTTTGTGGCGCAAAACTATGGAGCGGGCAAAGTCTCAAGAATACGCGCTGCGGTAAAAAAGACCTGTTTAACCTCGTTGACAATAAGCATCATCATGAGTGCTTTAATATTTTTCTTCGGGACACATTTGATAGGCAGTTTTTTGGACCATGCCGATCCGTTTATTGTAAAGATAGGTGTATCATATTTAGGCATTAGTATCATGTTTTACGTTTTCTTAGGTCTGATATTCATATTCAAAAACACGCTTCAAAGTATGGGGAAACCTATGTTTCCGGTATTATCGGGTTTTGTAGAATTAGGGATAAGAATCTATGCGGCCATATATTTAGCCTCCAAAATCGGCTATGAAGGGATATATTACGCCGGCCCATTGGCGTGGGTAGGCGGAGCGACGGTAGTTTTGATAGGATACTATATCAACATATATCGTCGCAAAGAAAGCGATTTGAAAAAAGAATATCGCGAGATGTATAAGAAGATGAAAATGGCATAAGAACAAAGAAAAGGCGGGAACAAGAAGTTTCCGCCTTAAGATTGAAGCAACCATCAAAAATCCAGAAGTCCGTCTGCACGCAAATGACGAATAATTTCGGTTCTGACCTTAAGGGAATTAACCGTTAAGAGGAGTAATTCATGTTTTTCGTCAGCATCAATATCCGTTCTTTGGGCTAAATTTTTGAGATGTTTGTAAGTAACATAACCATGATTACCATTCAAACTTCCGATTCTGGTCAGATATTTCTGAATAACGCCAGGAGAGGCCGAGGCAAACATAACGTTTGCTTGATTTGCTGAAATCGGAACAAAGTTTTTAGAATGCCAAGATATTAAATAATCAATGACTTCATGAGTAGCGTTTTCAAAAATCAGCGCCGAAAAACCAACCTTTGATGAAAAATCCCAAAGTTTATTTGTTTTTTCCCTCAAAAATTTCACCAGCTCTAAATCTTTGGCCACATACGCCAAAATTTTTTTCTCTTCATCGCGAGAAGGGTAGGTTTTAAATCTTTTGTTCTGAGCGGCATAATACAGCATAATATAATCATCAGCCTTATTGCCCACAGCAACCAACAACGGATAAAGCGCATTAAAATACTCATAATCCAACAAGCATTTTAAAACCTCGGCATTTGAAGTATGTTCAATTTCACTGCGGTGTTCTCGTACAAAAGTTGCACGTTGCTTCCAATTCAATTTTTTGAAAAAAGCGCCAAATTCCTGACCGCTAATTTCGTTTAACCTAATACTTTCCATATACTTAAAATTTAACATCTTAAGTATAAGCAAAGAAAATATACAAAGTCAAGAGTTTTGTCTAAAAGTTGTTATGCTTTAAATTTAGCAGCTTCCGTGCGAGCTAATTCATCACATCTTTCGTTTTCAGGGTGTCCGGCGTGTCCTTTAACCCAAACCCAGCGAATTTCGTGTTTGGATGCAAGTTCATCAAGCTTTTGCCAAAGTTCAACATTTTTAACCGGTGCTTTTTTGTTAGACGTTTTCCAACCGGATTTTTTCCAAGCCCAAATCCACTTTTCGATACCGTCCATAACATAACGGCTATCGGTATAAAGAGTAATATTGCAAGGCTCTTTGAGAGCGGCAAGAGCGGAAATAACAGCGGTTAATTCCATACGATTATTAGTTGTTTCCGGTTCACCGCCGGAGAGTTCTTTTTCGACTTGATTATAGCGAAGAATAGCTCCCCAACCACCGGCTCCGGGATTCCCTGAACAAGCACCGTCTGTAAAAATTTCCACTCTTTTCATATTAAAGCTCCCGAAAGATTATTCGCTTTTAAGATAGCAAGAGAAAAACTCATTAGTTAAGATTTCCAAATTAGCATTTTTTTTGAAAGTTTGCGCCACAAAGGAACGTAAATCATTTTTGGAAATAAAAATACGAAAACTCTTAGGCGTAGCATCTTCAGCCCCGATAACACCGTCCATTAAAAAATCCTCGGTAATATCATCGGTAAAGCGAATTTCTGCTTTTGCGCAAGAGAAGAGAGCGCGAGGCGGAACACGCATTTCCATCGGAGTAATAAGGTTAATGGAATTATTTTCTGCCGCCAAGTTTTCAAGTTGACTGTCATAATAAAAAGAAACCTTTGTATAGTCACCGCCTAACAACAAAGTATTGCAAGAAAGATAAACTTCTTTGGCAATAGCGTTGGAATTATTCTGCGCCAAGAGAGAAAATCTGATTTTAAGATAATTTTCTTTTTTCTTTCGAGATTTCGCCGGAGCAAAAAAGTCGTCATCTCCTTCTTTACCGACTTCCAAAGATTTATCATCAATGACCAACTCGATATTCGGTTGCGGACGTTTCCCGAACATACCGGCAATAACGGCGTACGGAGCCGGTACGTTATTGGAGCCGGAGCGAATATAAATCTGGCTGCCTGTTGTGGTCATAAGTGGAGCAATATCGGATTTAGGGATATATGTCGCCACAAAACCGTCGCCGTTAGTGTCGCAACTGATGATATGATTACGAACTTTATTGTGAGAAGGTATAGTGCAACCGGATATGGCATTTTCGAGCCAACTCAAGAAACGATGAACATTTTTAACCTTAACTTTAGCTTGAGCGACATCCCCCAACTCTAAATCACGAGAACATTCGACGCCCCAAACCAAGACACCGCCTTCGGAATTCCCGAAAGCCGAGATGGCTTTACCGAGGTTACGTCTGTCATTAGGATGAAGCGCGCGCATGGATTTTCCGTCAGAAACCGCCTGTTTGAAATCCAAAAACAATTCTTCGGTTTGTCTGCTCAAGATAAAATCGTCAATAGCATCTTCCCCGAAATAGATAAGTTTTTCAAAAATATCTTCTGCACGCGACATAGGACACACTCTCCAAGATAAAAAACAAGATTATTTAAAATAATCGCTGACATTAATTTCCGCTTTAGCTTGTTCTTCGGCCTCAAAGAACGGATATTCATCTTTTAAGCCCATCAAAGCGGCGATTAAGGAAGAAGGGAAGATTTCCAAAGCATTTTTATAGTCTTTAACAGCGGAATTGTAGAAACGTCTGGAAGCGGCGATATGTTCTTCGGCATCGCTCATTCCCTGCATAGCGGCAATCATAGTCGCGTCGGATTTCAGTTCGGGATAATTTTCGGCGGTAAGTTTAAATTGCCTCATTGCATCCGAAAGCATATTATCGGCTTTAAATTTATCGGCATAACTGTCCGCAGACATAGCTTTTTCACGAAGTTCCGTTACTTTCATAAAGACATCGCGTTCATGTTCCATAAATTTCGCAGCGGACTTTAAGAGATTAGGGATTAAATCGTAACGTTTTTTAAGTTGCACGTCAATACCCGCCGCAGCTTCTTTAAGGTTATTTTTCTTTTTAATCAAAGAAACATAGACCAAATATAGGGCTAACAAGAGGCCGCCGGCCAAACAATACCATAAAACAGACATAAAATTTTCTCCTTAAAGCTAATAATTTTGCAATAAATTTAATCGTAAAGTAGTTAAAAAGCCGTAAAGAGATAAAGAAGATTCTCTGAAGACACAACTTGCGAAATAAAAAAATAGCGTTTATATGAGATAAAAAAGCACAGCTTCAAGGAGGTCACATGGAAGATAACGAGCAAAGATTTATAGATATAGAAATGGCATTATCCAATTTAGAGAGAATGGTGGATGATTTGAATGATGTCATCATCAAACAAGGGAAAGATATAGCGTTTTTACAAAAACAAAATCACTATTTAACCGAAGCGATAAGGAACACGCAAAGCGTGGTAAAGCCTTTGGAAGAAGAAACGCCTCCGCCGCATTACTAGTTAGAATTATCGCCCCGGAAAATCATTTTAAAAGAAAATTTTCGCATCCGATATGCGGAATAGGCAAAAAAAAACGCGCTGAAATGCGCCGTTTTAGAGTGAAAAAAGTAAGTAGCTAAAGAAAGAAAAAGTAAGTTTTGAAAAAGTTAAAGTAAAACATAAACATAAAAGAATAATAGTCTGAAACAAAAGCGTCTTTCAAATCAAAGCAGGGAAAACTGTCATCCGAAAGACGCCTGAATTTTTGCAATTAGCCGGCATTCTGATCAGAATTTTTTTCTAATAATAACAATAAAACCATCGGGCAATCCGTGATTGTCATTTTCTGCCATGGCATGAATATAATTGGCCTAATGATATATTCACCATACGCATTTCAAAATGCTCTCACCTTATTTATGCTAACAGAGAGAAACAAAGCATAAATATCCGCGAAATAAAAAAACTTTTTAATCAATAACTACATATATATATAATAGACTTAACAAACCACTTGAAAAGTAGAATAAATAAAGTCCTCATACAATATATTTTTACGTTTGTTCACAAGATTATTTCGCTTTAAAAAGAAAGCCTTCAACCGGATGCCCGTTTTCATAACGAAGAACCAAAGGAAACGCTTGAATTTCTTTAAAACCAAGGCTTTCAAGCAGTTTTTGAATATAAGATTGTTTATGTTTGTATCGTCCGGTCGGTGTGAGATAAAAATCAACATTTCTGTCTTCATCCGCGGCTTCAATAGAGAACCAGACTTGGGATTTTTTAAGTAAAGCCAGTACATCTTTTAGATTCCCGAAATAGCAGAACACATCACAAGCAAGAACGACGGAAAAACGTTTAAGATTTTTCGATTCTTGCAAAAAGGATAAAATATCCTGACAAACAAGCTCTTGATAAAGATTTTTTTCACGAGCAATTTCAATCATTTGTTCAGAAATATCGACACCGACAAAAGCCGTGTTGTCATTTTTAAGCCTTTCGGCAACCAAGCCGGTTCCGCAGCCTAAATCAAGAACAGTACCGGAGAGTTGTCCGTAATGCTGAGCAAAACAATCAATAATTTGCGGATTAAGGCGTGTGATAACGTCGTCGTAAGTTTCTGCAAAAGCATCAAAAAGTTGTTTAGCGTAGTCTTTATCATCGTCAGAAGAAGAAGAAATCCCCGAAATAGCCGCAAAGATTCGTTTGGAAAAAATATTGTCGGGTTCGATTTTCTGCCAATTATCGGCAATTTTGAGCGCCAACTCGGCATTTTGTGCATAAAGTTCGGAGAGTGTTTCCATAATATTAACGGAAAATTCCTTTTTTTCGGGACAACGTTGATGAGCGTTAAACATTAACCCGAGAGCTTCCTCAAATTCGCCGACTTCTTTAAGAATAAGCGCAAGGTTGTAACTTATTTCCGGTTTTTCGGGTTCAAGTCGCACTGCCGAGCGATATTGTTCGAGTGCTTCCGCCAAGCGTTTTTGACGATAGAGTAAAATGCCGTAATTAAGATGCGCTCCGGCAATATCACGCGCGAGATTAAAACTTTTTTTATAATAAAGTTCGGCTTTATCAAGGTCGTCTGTATGCAAAGAAATATCGGCAACACCCAAGACGGCCTCAACTGAATTTTCATCCAAATTCAAAACCTTATGATATAATTGTAAAGCCTCGGAAAAATTCTCGTTGGCTTCGCACACTTTAGCTAAATTAAGCAAAGCGGAAGTATGAAAAGGGTAGTAAGCAACCGCTTGTCGTAAATATTTTTCTTTATCCGGAAGAGTATCGCAGCAAGCCGCCGCCAAAAGGTTTGCCTGCAAATCATCGGGTTGTTCATCGGCCAGTTTAAGAAGAGTGTCTTTATCGTTGGTGTAAAAACATAAATTAGCGCGAGCTTCGTTGTAGTCATTATCAATATCAAGAGCCCGACAAAAACTTTTAACCGCGTCAGTGTGTTCATCTAATTCTTCTTGAGTAAGGCCTAAAAAGTTCCAAGCCTCTTTGAAATCCGGCTGTAAATGGACGGCTTTTTGCAAGGCTTCCAGAGCCTCACGATATTTACGGAGCGCCCGATAGGTCAAACCCAAGTTAAAAAAGTGCGGCGCAAACGGGGTAGGAGCGTAAGTAATGGCAGATAAAAAAGCGTTAAGAGCTTGTTCGTTATTACCTTTGGCCTGAGCGATAAGTCCGAGTAAATTCCATATATCAGAGTTTTGCGGCATCACTTCTAAAAGTTTCAGATAGATGCTTTCCGCCTCGTTAAGCGCTCCGTTATTTTGTAATTCAACAGCCTTTTGAAACATTAAATCGTAAGACATTACAACCTCTTAAATAAGAAATTTAAACTAAAAAATCATCTAAGTTGCGCCGAATTTCCAGCAAATCTTCATCTGCGCCTAAACGGTGATTGCTGTTTTTGAGCAACGTTACTTTAACATCATCGCCGGCAATTTTTTGCGCAATCAACGGCGCTGTCCGCCAATCCAAAGAAGCGTCTTTCATACCCTGAATTAAGCGAACTTTGCCATAAAAAGGAATGACTTCTTTGTTAAGTAATAGATTTTCTTCCGCAGATTCAATCATTTCTTTTGTAATAATGTAAGTAAAATCGTTGGTTGGAAACGTAATTTTGCCGTCACGATTAAGAATTTGCAAATGTTCGGGCTTAAAGTAGTTTTCAAAATACGTTTTCAAGAAATCAGGCGCAGCAGCAAGTCCGAGAAAACCTTTAACTTTCTCCGGAAAATGAACCGCAGCCAACAAGCCGAGCCATCCGCCCAAAGAAGAGCCGACCGTGATAACATCGCCATGAACCAAATCGTTTACAATCTCAAAAATTTGGCTTTTATAAGTATTTATGGTTGTTTCTTCAAATCTTGCGCTATCCTCGCCATGTCCGGCAATTTCATAGCGAAAGAACCCCATACCATTTTCAATACACCATTTTTTTATTTCCTCCGGCTTGCGCCCGTAAGGGTCAGAACAAAAACCATGTGCATAAACCAACGTAAAACTTTGAGTTTTAGAGGTACTCGGCTTAATGTATTCACACTTGGTAGTGTGTCCGCATTTGAAAGAATAAAAAGCATCCGACATAAACACCTCGTTAAAAGAAGATTGACTTAAGAAGGATATATACTGCAAATGAGTAAAGATAAAGTAAAAAACATAAAACAAGCGACGGAAAACAACGCCCCCGTTGTGTTGCAGGTTTTGCCAGAATTGGGGCAAGGCGGTGTAGAGGTCGGCACGATACAAATCGCCGAAGCTCTGACGGCTAAAGGATATACAAATTATGTAGCATCGCAAGGCGGTCATTTGGAGTATAGTTTGGAACGCATGGGAGTAAAACATTTTACTTTGCCGTTAAAGAGTAAAAATCCGCTGACGATTTTAAAAAACGCCGATAAATTAGCGGAAATAATCAAGAAAAACGGTATTAATATCGTTCACGCACGTTCCAGAGCACCGGCCTGGAGTGCGTATTTGGCAGCGAAAAAAGCCGGTGTTCACTTTGTAACCACTTTTCATGGTACTTATGGTTTAGGACCGTGGGGGATTAAGAAGGCGTATAATAAAGTGATGACTTTCGGAGAAAAGGTGATAGTGATTTCTTCTCACATCAAAAATCATGTGCTGCAAAATTATCATACGCCGGAAGATAAATTAGTTTTTATCCATCGTTGCGTTGATACCGAAAAGTTTAATCCAGAGGCGGTAACTGAAGAAAGATTAAAGACGATTATTGAACAATACGAATTACCGACAGATAAGAAAATAGTGTTGTTGATTGGTCGCTTAACTCACTGGAAAGGGCAACATTTGCTGATAGATGCCTTGGCAAAGATTAAAGAACGAGGAGATTTTCACTGTGTGTTTACCGGAGATGATCAGGGTAGGGTAAAATATACCGAAAGTCTGGTTGAACAGATTAAGTCATATCATATGGAAGGCGATTTCACCTTTATTCGTCATACAGATGATGTTCCAGCATTAATGAAAGCCTGCGATATTGTGGTTTCAGCATCCATAGAGCCTGAAGCGTTCGGCAGAATTGCCGCCGAAGGTGAAGCGATGGGGAAAATTGTTTTAGCGTCAAATATCGGTGGTTCCTTAGATAACCTAAAAGACGGAGAAACCGGTCGTCACTTTATCTCAGGCGATGCAAAAGATTTGAGTGAAAAACTTGAATGGGCGTTAAATTTAAGCGATAGTGAACGCAAAAAAATCGCCGCCCAAGCACGTAATTTTGTAAAAGAAAACTTTACAAAAGAAATTATGTGTAGTAAAACTATCGGAGTCTATGAAGAATTGCTGAAACAATCCTTTGTAGACAATGAGCAATAGCTGCTTTGGGTTTAGGCCTAAATCTTAAAGGGAAAACCAACGGAAAAGGGCAGATAAACCACAAAGAAGCAAAAGAAAACTTTAGATAACAATTAAATTAAGGGGTAAAAAATGATAAAAATTGAACTGTCAGATGGCAGCATAAAAGAAGTTGAAGCCGGAATTTCAGGCTTTGATCTTGCAAATCAAATAAGTCATAACTTGGCAAAAGCCGCAATCGCTGTTGAAATCAACGGCACATTAAAAGATCTCACTACCCCGCTCACTACCGATTCTAAAGTTAAAATAATCACTACCCAAGATAAACATGGACTTGAAATTTTGCGTCACTCTTGCTCACACGTTATGTCAGAAGCTGTTAAAGAGTTGTGGCCTGATGTTCAAGTAACAATTGGCCCGTTCATTGAAGATGGCTTTTACTATGACTTTTCACGTAAAGAGCCGTTCACAACGGAAGATTTCGCTAAAATTGAAGAAAAAATGCATGAAATCGTTAAACGTGATGAAAAAATTGAACGTGAAGTTGTTAGTCGTGCAGACGCAATAGCATTATTTAAGTCATTGGGTGAACACTATAAAGTAGAAATCATTGAAGACTTGCCGGAAGATGCAGAAATTTCTTTGTATCGCCAAGGTAATTATGTTGATTTGTGCCGTGGTCCCCATGTTCCATCAACATCAAAAATTGGTGATGCGTTCAAATTGATGAAAGTTGCCGGTGCATATTGGCGTGGCGATTCTAAAAATGAAATGTTGCAAAGAATTTATGCAACCGCATGGGCAAATAAAAAAGATTTACAAGAATATTTAACCCGTATGGAAGAAGCTGCAAAACGCGACCATAGAAAATTGGGTAAAGAAATGGATCTGTTTCATTTTGAACCGGAATATGCGCCTGGTGCTGTTTTCTGGCATGATAAGGGGTACAAAATCTATCGTAAGTTGATTGAATACATGCGTAACCGCCAAGAACACAATGGATACGAAGAAGTATGCACACCGCGTATTATGGATAGATGCTTGTGGGAAACTTCTGGTCACTGGGAAAAATATGGTGCGCATAACTATTCTGGTCAAACTGAAGACGGTAAATGGTTCTGTATCAAACCGATGAACTGCCCGGGCGGATTGTTGGTATACAAACAAGGTATTAAGAGTTACCGTGATTTGCCGTTAAGAATGGCTGAATTTGGTAAAGTAAACCGTTATGAAGCATCTGGTGCATTGATGGGCTTAATGCGTGTTCGTGAATTTACTCAAGACGATGCGCACATTTTCTGCACTCCGGAACAGATGGAAGAAGAATGCATCACAACGATGAAGTTGATTTTTGATATTTATAAAGACTTCGGTTTTGATAAAATCAAGATTTACTTGTCAACTCGTCCGGAAAAGCGTATCGGCTCCGATGAAATTTGGGATATTTCCGAAAAATCATTGGCTCACGCTTTGGAAAAACATGGTTATGAATATGAAATCAATGAAGGCGAAGGCGCTTTCTATGGCCCGAAATTGGAATTCATCTTGCGTGATGCTATCGGCCGTGAATGGCAATGCGGTACAATTCAAGTAGACATGAACTTGCCACAAAGATTTGATATCAGCTATATTGGCGAAGATGGTGAGAAACACCAGCCGGTAATGTTGCACCGCGCGTTGTTCGGTTCAATTGAAAGATTTTTGGGTATTTTAATTGAACACCATGCCGGTAAATTGCCGTTGTGGTTGTCACCGGAACAAGTTGTTGTATTGCCGGTAACATCTGCATTTGACAACTATGCTGAAGAAGTTGCTAAAGCATTACGTCAAGCAGGTCTTTCTGCAAAGACAGACACACGTAACGAAAAGATTAACTACAAGATTCGTGAACACTCTGTTGAGAAAATTCCGGTAATCATGGTTGTCGGCGCAAAAGAAGAAGCAGATAAGACAGTGACAATTCGTCGTTTAGGTTCAGAAGAACAAAAAGTTATGAACTTAGATGAAGCTATTGCATCACTCGTTAAAGAAGCTGAAATGCCGCATAAAAACGAAGCATAAAGATAAATACAGAGAACATCTGACAGAGCGCGGTGCTATAAAGTACCGCGTTTCTGTTATGGAAAAATGGTAATAGGTGTTAAACAAATTTTAATTATCAGCCGCTAAAATCAAACAAAATTGATTAAGATAAAGATGAGGTGTTTGATGCGAAAAATCCTCCCATGTACCGTTGTTACAGCGCTTTTATTATCCGGTGTTTCTCTGATAGCTCAAGAAATGCCGCAGGAAGAACAAACGGAAACTAAAGTCTACATCATTCCGGATGAAGTAAAATGTTATGTCCGCAAACAAGACCGAATAACTTTTTGTACGGATTTAGCAGGAAAGCCGATAACCGGAGAATTGCGCAAATATCGAGAAAATGAGTTGGTTCGCCAATATACGCTAAATAAAGGGATATTGAACGGCACCGTTATTTCTTATTATATAAACGGAGATGTGCTGTCAGAAAAGCCCTATACCAAAGGTAAATTGAACGGCGTGGTAAAAACATACTATAAAAACAATAAAATAGAATCATTGACGCCGTACCAAAATGGGGTGAAAGAGGGCGTGGCGAAATTTTATTATGATAACGGTTATATGCAAGAACAAGGAATATATATAGGAGACAAGTTAAACGGGCAATATCGCTTGTATGATAAAAACGGAGAAATGGTTTATGAGTTGGTTTTTGAGAATGATAGTTTAGTATCTGGATATTGTATGTATAAAAAGAAAGAAAACGATGATAAGCGATACAAACAGGAATTAGATGCCAACACCTTAGATATGTTAAGAAAACATCAAGTTGTACTGGATAATACAATTGTCGTGAATGGTTGTTCCATGAAAAGAAATGGATAGGTGGAACGAATGACAAATAATATTAAGCAAATTCGTAAATCTTTAGGAATAAGTGTGACTGAGCTGGCGCAAAAATTAGATATGTCACAAGGAAACTTATCAAAAATTGAGAATGGTCAGGTTGATTTGCGCTTAGAAACGGCGCAAACGATAGCGGATGTGTTACAATGCCCTTTAGAAAGAATAATGGGGAAGGAGAAATCGGAAACCTCTCCGTTGGTTATGAATTTAAATTTACCGCTTGGCAGTCAAACCATGAAAATAATCGATGATACAATGGCGCCGACAATTAAGAAGGGAGAAATTGCGGTTATTCAGCCGCAGGGAACCAAAAAAGAAGATGGCATATATTTGATAAATAGAAAAGGGAAAGAACAAATAAGACGTTTACAATCGTTATATGGGGAAAAGATTGCGCTTTTGTGTGATAATAAGGGGTATGAAACGGAATATGCAGATGAACAGGATATAGAGATAATCGGCAAAGTATTACAAAAAATCAGCATTGTAGAGATATAGAGAAATTTGTTCTCTTGCTGCAAAAATAAGATAGGGTAAGGATTAACTCCTCGATTTAAGTCGGGGAGTTTTTGTTTGTATAATCATTATGCGGATATATGAATATAAAATGCATATTTTAGGTTCCGTCCCAAGAGGTGAATAATATGCATAAAGAGAGTTTATATAAGAAAGATAAAAGCAAAAAACGAAATTAAAACAGAGTGATAAATAAATTATTCAAGTTTATGAATATTTTGACAAATATTCCTGCGAAGAATATTTTAATTAGAGGATTGTTGCAAAAGATGATTAAGATAGGTAAAACTAAAAGTTAAAAGGAATACATTTTCACCATTAGGTGATGATATTTGGAACAAAAGGTTATAGTATTTTGAACAAAAAAATCCGCCGGCTAAGCGGCGGAAGTTAAACAGAAAAAGGAATATTAAGCGCTAAGTTCATCTAAAGGCGCCGAAAAATCCTTAGCCTCAGCCAAAACCGCCATAAAAGTTTTTTCCAAATCGCACAATTTTTCTTTTTCATAAGCAAATGCAACGATAACGGAATTTTTATATTCCTTAATGATATTAATATCATCGTCATCAAGCATACTGGGATATTTCCCTAAGGAAAACAAGTTTTCGCGATTTCTTTTAGCTAATTTAAGTAAATCAATCGGAGCACCGGTAATAGCCACTAAGGATTTATTATATTTAAAGGCATCCGTAATTTCATCTAAAACAGATTTATCCAAGCGAGGCTCCGGCCAAACCATATGAGCGATTTTAGTTTTAGCAACAACTTTAGCCAAATCAATAAGTTGTTCATCAGAAAAATAGCAACCGGTCAAGTCTAAATAAGCCAAATCGGAAAGTTCGTGTATCAACTCGAGCAAACGTTCAAATAAAATCTGATCATCAGCAAAAAGGAAACATTTAATAGCCAAACTACGCAGTTTAGTATGTTTAATAAGTTTCAAGAAAATATTTCTAAGCATTTCGGCGTCAGCATATTTATGCTTAATAATAGAATTTTTCAACAAGCCCTTAGCCGTAGAATATAAGCTGTTAGTTCTGCCATCGGCCACAAAAGCCTCATAAGAGCCGATGCCCAAAGAAAACTTCTTCAAGTTAGCGCAAGTATCGAGCCAAAAATAAGCCTCTTGCAAATCATTTTTTTTAACACATGGGCGTTTCAGTACAATTTCACCGGCACAAGCATCAAAGTACCCAAACGCGTTTCTGGAGCCGCATTCATTAGAAAAGCCCTTCATAGTCAAATCCCTTCAAAAAAAATTAGTTCCGAATATACAACCGACGGAGTGGATAAAACAACGTAAAGTTGTATAAAGTCCGTTTGTAAACAAATATTATGTTAAATAAGAAATAAAAGCAAGCAAAATTTTACCAATTATTGTATTTAATTAAAAAAAACACCATAAGTTTAAAAAGGCAACGCTTTTTAAGTAAAATTGTATATAAGCGATTTCCAGACAGAGAGAAAATCCCTCCGAATTATTAACAAGGGGTAAGGGAATAATGAAAACAATTGTCAAATGAAAAGAAAGAAAATATAGTAAAGCCGATAAGTAACAAGCAGGAAAGAGTCATGACAGAGTACATAATAGGCGTTTTAGGAATCAGTATCGTCGCATTAATATACGCATGCATAACATACCGCATTAAATTGTTGCACAAATCCGCGGCGTACAATGATATATACGAGAAATACAATGAATTACAGCTAAAACATGCAATAACGGAATCAAAATTTACGGATACGATATCCGCAGCTGCAAAAGCGGAAAGCGAGAAAATCAAATATCTGGATACGATAACGGTGTTAGAGCGCGAATTAAGTGCGCAAAAAGCGTCTGCATCAGCCAAAGAGGAAAGTTTGAATGAGCGGATAAAGTATCTAGAAAAGATGAAAGAAGAATTGAGTTTGAAGTTTAAGGACATATCAAGCGAAATAATCAAAGCGCAGCATGAAAGTTTCTCGAATGAGCAAAAGAATACATTAAACAACATTTTAAATCCGTTTTCCGAGCAATTAAAAGCGTTCAAGAGCGAAGTAAACACAGCGCGAGAAGAGAGTATCAAGCGCAAAGCGACATTAGATAACCAATTAGAAAATTTGATGAATTTAAATCAGAATTTAAGTAAGGATGCGCAAAATTTAACGGAAGCCTTAAAGGGGAATAAAAAGGCGCAAGGCAACTGGGGAGAATATCAGCTGGATAGGATTTTGGAGATATCGGGTTTACGCAAAGGTCAAGATTATGACACGCAAGAGAGTTATCAAGATGAAAATAAGAAGTTATATCGTCCCGATGTGATTATACATTTGCCGGAGGGGCGGGATATAATTGTAGACTCCAAAGTATCATTAAACGATTATCTGGAAGCGATAAAGTCGGAAGATGCGCTAACCCGAGAAAAGAGTTTGCAAAAGAACTTAAATTGCATCAAAAATCACGTTGACGAGTTATCGGTTAAGGAATATCAGAATTTACTGAAAGATAAGACATTGAACTATGTGATAATGTTTATACCGATAGAGAGTGCGTACGTTGCGGCGTTGGAAGCGGATAACACGTTGTATGATTATGCATACCGTCGCAATGTAGTGTTGGCAACACCGTTATCGCTGTTGCCGATATTGAGAACGATAGAAAATCTGTGGCGAATAGATAAACAAAATCAAAATGTGCAAAAGATAGCCGAATTAGGCGGAAAGATATATGATAAGCTGGCGGCATTTATGGAAGATATGAAAGCCATTGAGCGCGGTATCAATCAGACCAATAATGCCTACGGCAATGCGATGACCAAACTATATGGTAAGGGTTCGGCGTTGACACAAGCGGAAAATATGAAGAAATTAGGAGCCAAAACGAATAAAAGCATTAACCTGAACTTAAAAGATAATGAATTATTACTGGAAGCACCGGAAGAAATATCCGCGGAAGAAGAAAACACGGTACTTGAAAAAGAGCCGAAGTTAAAGGAAGATAAACTCTAGAGGATGAACGGGAGAAAATAATGCCAGAAGCAAACAGTGCAAAAAAAATAATATTTACCGGAGGAGGTTCTGCCGGTCATGTCACATTAAATTTAGCTCTGATACCATGGTTTATAGAACAAGGTTGGACAGTATCGTATATCGGTTCTAAAGGAGGGATGGAGCAGGAGTTGGTAGCAAAGTTTCCGGAGGTAAAATATTATGGTATATTGACCGGTAAGTTGCGCCGCTATTTTTCGTGGCAAAATTTCTTAGATATGATAAAGATACCGCTGGGATGTATACAAGCAATCGCGTTGGTGCATAAACTGGATCCGGATATGATTTTTTCCAAAGGCGGATTTGTATCATTTCCGGTCGTGATAGGGGGATATATCAATCGTAAAAAGATATTTATGCATGAATCGGATATAACTCCTGGGCTTGCGAATAAGATGAGTTTACCGTTTGTGAGTACTTTTTACACGACATTTCCTGAAACCGAAAAATATGTAAAGAATAAACAAAAAGTACGATGTGTCGGCCCCGTGCTGTCAGATAGGTTATTTAACGGCAGTAGGGAAAGAGGCGCGGAGTATGCGAAGTTAGACGTTTCCAAGCCGACAATTATGGTGATAGGCGGGAGTTTAGGCGCCAAGAGTTTAAATGACGCGGTAGAGAAGAATTTTGAAGCCGTTTTGAGTAAATATCAACTGATACATATTGCGGGTAAAAACGGCTACAATACAAAATTGCATCATAAAGGATATCAGCAATATGAATATGTGGATGCGGAGTTAAAAGACTTAATGGCATTGGCGGATATAGTGGTATCGCGCGCCGGATCAAATTCGATTTTTGAATTGGCGAGTTTGCATAAACCGATGATACTGGTGCCGTTACCCGCCAAATCATCACGAGGGGAACAAAGCCTGAATGCCCGGAGTTTTGTTGATAAAGGCTATGCGGAAATCATCAAAGACGAAGACATCTCGAATCCGGATATATTGTTGCCGATGTTAGATAAGGTATATCAAAATCGCGAAGAATATAGTCGCAATATGGCACAAAATCCAGTGAAAATAACCACCAACAATGCGTTATGTGAGGATATATGCCGCTGATAAGAGAAGATAAGAAATAAACCGAGAAAAAGCGAGGGAACAAAGCTCTCGCTTTAATATTGTGGCACAAGTTAAGAAAAAAAACTTATTTTTTAAGTTTAGACCATCCCTTTGCAGCTCTGGAATAAACAAATCCCCGACCTTTACGTCGTGTGTTTTCGTTAGGCAGACAGATAATGCCACAAACGGAGGCTTTTCTACAGCCGGTAATTTCAGGAGCCGTAAATTTCTTTTTAAGTAAAAAGCATCTGGCCATATCAGCCATAATCCTAGCTTCCATATATTGCCCGCTAATTGAATAATCGTCGGTAAGAGATGCATAAAATTTCTCACCGCGCAGGCGGTGCCGAATACGTTCGGCAAATTGAGTGTGCTGCGGCAATACAAAACCGCGTCCCGTGAGTAAGCTGATAAAATCCCGATAGATAAGCGGATTTTTCCACCCACCGCCGAACATTAAAAAATAGCGAGGAAAATCAAGATGTTCAGGAATAAATCTCAAGCTCAAAAAGACGGTATAAGCCGCAAAGTACTCAACGGTACGCAGAATATCGACTTCGGCCAGCGGATAATTTTTAAGTCTTTCTTCCATGCGATATAAGTGTGGCCCGGAAGATTTCGGCGGTAAAATATCAAAATAAACATCGCCGTTAGCGGTCAAAGCGGCTTCGTTGTATAAATCATTAAGCAACATACTGTTGATATGCCCTTCAAGAGCAAGTTTTCCGTTTTCATCAAAATCTTTATCAAAGAAAGCGTGAGCAAGAAAATCGGCATAATGGTTAAACGGTCCGCAATCAAAGCCAAGAATTTTTTTATGTAAAGTATCGCCGCTTGTAATAACGGCAATATTGGCGGTATTTCCGCCATTTATAAAGCAAATCGGAAACATACCTTGTTTAGCCAGAGTATAACTGAGGTGAAGATTATGCATAGGCGCCAACGGAGCAGCTTCACCGCCGTTAAAAATATCATCGGAGCGAAAATCATAAATAACCGGCAAGCCAATTTTTTTTGCTAAAGACGGCGCGTCAAAAATTTGCGTTGTAAAAGGTTCCGCCCCCTGAGCAAGGGAAGGTGGATTATGTTCACCGCAAGACTGACCGTGCAGTCCCACGGCAGAGATTTTAGATTTATCTACACCGGATTTTTCAATCAACTGTTCAACGGTTAAAGCCACCAAATCAGTATATGCGGCCAAAGTTGTTTTAAAGAGCGGCAGTTTGTTGACTTTAGTCATATCGGAATGTAAATCGGTAACAATATGTCGCAACTCAAGCATATTTTGCCTAAGTTTCGGAGGGTAAGGGATTGAAATAGCATCAATATCGCGAATATTTCCATTATCTGAAAAATCCGTAACAACCGCATCAACGCCGTCTAATGAATTTCCGGTCATCACCCCGATAGTAATCATAGGCATCTCTCCTCAAACATAACGTTATAAGAAGCATACAAGCAAAATATTAATATAGATTTAAGCAAGAAAAGGAAAAAATGGAAAACGGCAGGATTAGATATTGACAAAAAAGTCTATAAGATTATACTCGATACGATATTTTATTTTTATGAACAATTAAACAGTAATTATTATGAAAAGAAGAGCTTTAGCTATGCTAACGGTCATAGCCTGCGTAATCATGATGTTATCCTGTGCAACGAGAAGAGGTGCAATCGGAGAAGGTGTCTATTGCTTTACTGATGAAAAGAGTAATCTACAAGGTATCAAAAATCAAAAAGGCGATATTCTGATACCGGCGTATGCGGAAGAAATACTGAGCGACGGGGAGTTGATAATTTGTTTCTCGCCGGACGGGCAGGGAATGATATATAAAATGAATGGGGAGCCATTGTTTTATGAGGAGTTCGATGACATAGAAGACCGAGGTGAAATACTAATATGCCAACACAGTCGAGATAAATATGTGTACATATACGAGAACAAAATGCGCTTAGGTCCCTTATCACCATGTCATATCAGTTGTATCCCCAATGGAGTTATACTAAGTTCGAAGTATGAAGTGAAGATATATAATTTCAATGCAACCGAGATAGAAGAAATTATGTATAAAGCGCCATACGGAGAACGACAAACATTTTCATGGATAGGCCCGGACAAACGGATGCTAAGCGGGATGGTTATCGGAAATCACATATATGCCATACGAGAAGAAACGTCAATGCGTGTGAATTCGGACTTTAACGCAATGGTGTGTAAGACGCCGCAAGGAGAAGCGTATGGGGAAGATAACGGAGATTTCTGGACATTTTTCACGCCATCGAGTAAAAATTATCCGGCGGTGATGACGGACGTTCCGCATAAGAGTTGGGTAATATACAATTTACAAGATGGGAATGACTATCTGATAATTTCGCACGGCTTAAAGAAGAAGATCA
>CASFTO010000055.1 GCA_949297665.1 uncultured Alphaproteobacteria bacterium
GTTTTTTTACTTGTTTTTTGTCTTTAATGTTTTGAGAAAGGGTAAACATATCCTAGATAACAAACGATTAAACAAAAAACACCTCTAAAATAGAGATGTTTTTTGTTTAACTGGTTGCGGGGAATGGATTTGAACCACTGACCTTCAGGTTATGAGCCAGTTTTTTACCAGGTTGATTAAATTTGATTTATATTCATTTAATTGAATAAAGTGCTTGATTTCTGCGATTTTTTAGATATTGTGTATTTATACAGATTTATTGATTTTTATTTTTATGGTAGCCCCAAGGTAGCCCTGTATGAATAAATCAATAAAAAGGATGATAGATGACAGATTTGAAAAAATTTACAATATCTTACCTTGATGGTTTAAAGAGTGCAGAAAAGGGCAAACGTTACAGTGTTTATGATAGTATATGTCCGCAACTAGGTTTGCGTGTCACTGATAGCGGTAGTAAATCATTTTTTGTCATGAAAAAAATGCCAGGAACAATGAAAGTTGTTCGTATAACTTTGGGAAAGTATCCAGTTATGACTATATCGCAAGCACGGGATGCTGCCATGGAAGCCACAAGATATATTTCACAGGGAATAAATCCAAATGATGATAAAAGGCGTTTCAGAGAGCAAGCGACGTTGGGTGAATTGTATAAAGATTTTATGGAACGTTATTCTAAGAAAGAGAAAAAATCTTGGAAATATGATGAACGTGAAATAGTAAAGTTTTATAGCGATTGGTTTAATCGAAAGATATCAAGTATTACCAAACAGCAGATACAGAAAAGGCATGAAGATATAAGATCTAATCATGGTTTATACCAAGCCAACAGATGTTTAGAGCGTTTGCGTGCTATGTACAATAAAGCTATAGAGTGGGGTTGGGATGGACTAAACCCTACTAATGGCATAAAAAAGTATAAAGAGATAAAACGTGACAGGTTCTTATTGGCCAGTGAGGCTAAAGCTTTCTTTGCTTCTTTGGATGCGGAAGAAAATACGGTTGCTAGAAATTATTTTTATATGGCATTGTTTACCGGGGCACGTAAGACAAATGTTCTTGAAATGCGCTGGGATCAAATAGATCTAAAAAACGCTATATGGCGTATTCCTGATACAAAAAATGGCGAACCTGTTATTGTACCTCTAATACCTGCAGCAGTTGAATTGCTAAAGCGAATACCAAAAGATTCTGAATGGGTGTTTCCTAATCCACGGTCGACCAGTGGACATTTTGAAGACCCTAAAAAGCCATGGGCAAGAATTCTTGAACGTGCTGGGATAACAGATTTAAGAATTCATGACATAAGACGTACACTGGGTTCATGGCAAGCTTTGACTGGTGCAAGTCTTCCGATAATAGGTAAGTCGTTAGGGCATAAATCTACAGAAGCAACCCAGATATATGCACGGTTAAGTAATGACCCTGTCCGTGACAGTATGACGAAGGCCGTAACGGAATTAATGGGGCAAAAATAATGTAGTTTGTTGTGGCAGCCCCCCTCAGAAATACGTTAGTTGACGGTGTTTGTATAAAAGATATTTCTAAAAACGAATCATTTTTTTGAAAAAAAGTACAAAAAATTATGTAACAGCGTAATTTTTTTGTGTTTTTTTACCGAATCGACCCCTGTCAACTAGGCAGAAAACCCGCTTTTTTAAAAGTAAAGCTAAAAATGGACAAAAAATATATGTTAGGGTTATTTTATTAGTTGAATATTTTTTGATAAAACTATACCTTGTATGTATATAGTGGTTTTAACTACTATATATTGAGAAAAAGGTGCTGTGGGTCAGCAACCAATTTCTCAATAAATGAACGGGATACCTAAAATGGTCTCTCATCTCTACGAGATCATTTTAACAAAGTCCCAGACAAATGGCAATCACTTTGTGATAGGTATGGTTGCCTCTTGACAATAAAGGAGCTTTAATATGTCAAGATGTAAAAGAACATGGGGCTTAGAAGTCCATCACAAAAGAGTAGACGGTGGTAATGGTTTAGATAATGCAATGGTGCTTTGTCAAAAGTGTCATGCTAACACCAGCTCTTACGGTGATTCAAATCATAAAAGCCCAGAACCTTTTAGCCAAGAAACCAAGGAAAAAGCACTTAAACGTGCTGGAAACCAGTGTGAATGTACTAAAGGGACCTGTTGTTTATAAGGAGGTAACTCATGGCAGTAAATAAGCCTTATGGTGATGGAGCACGTATTGGTGCGGTTAGAGACCGTAGTCAGGTTTTTAACCCTAAAATAGATCGTTTTGTTAAGCGCAATAGCGATAACGGGCGGTTTATGGATGTTAAATCTGATAATGTTCCATTTAAAGGGGTTAGAAAGGAAAAGTAAGAAGTATCAACCGGTCGAAAGATCGGTTGGTGTTTTTTGAGGTGTGGTTTATGTGGTATATGAATACGTTGAAGGATTTGATAATAATCAAAGCATTTGTTCCAGAAAAAATACCGTGTTTTGTTGGTACAGAGCCTATGATTGATTTTGTTAAATGGAATCTTTACGAAAGAATAACAAGTGGTCTGAAATCTTTTGATATATTATGCGATAACAAACGTTTTTATGATGCGTTTTTGGTTGCGGGAAATGTTTTAGAAGTGTGTGCAGTTCTGAGTTATATAAAAGATAAGAAAACAGAAAAACAACGGCTGGAAAATTTAAATAAATATTTGGCAAGGTCATCAGCAGGACAACTGATAAGAATATTATCTTGGACCGATAATTTAAGTAAAGATCTTGTTTGGAAGGCGTATGAGTCTGAATTAAAATTATTTGCCCCGGTTGGTGAGTATATAATCAAGAAGCAGAAAAATGGGAAAACTGACAAGGAAAACCATAGTGATATTTTAGATAAGTTAAAATACCGTGACGGCAGTAATGCAGATAAAAAATCTTTAATTAATTCTAATTATGTTCGTCCAGACCCACAGGGTTATGTAAGGGCATTTTCAAAAACGTTTGATAGGTTAGATAATGGTAAGTTTGAAGTTATGTATGATAAATATTGTGATTTTAAACATGTTAATATAATGTCTAATGGTGTCATAGCTGAAACAATGAATGAGGAAATTGTGGATTGGGCAATAGAGATTATGGCGGGCATAGTTTTATATTTACAACGATATGGTCTTGATCCTATAGACGATTAAATTTATTGTTGTTTATTTTTTTGAATTTTTGTTAGAATCATTCTATGAATCCAATGGGAATTGGGTTCGGGACTGTTGCAAGTCCGTCTTGTTCGGTGTGACCTACAATAGGGGCATCGTTAGTGTGATGTCTTTCCTGTAGTTTTGCATCGTTATTTATCCCTGACTCTTATGCAAGTCGGGGAGCTGTTTGTTATACAACAGGGGTAACCCGAAGACAGCAGAATCAATAACAAGATGATTTGCAAACTCCCCGACCGCCATTCCTTTGGCGGTTTACGTTTTTAGGTTAAAAGGGGAAATATGAGAAAATTTTTAATAACTGTATTGGTATTATTTCTTGTTAATTTTATATTGGCATATTTTTTCATGTTGGGTTTCAATATAGTTGGAAGAGATTCTTACGGTGCTATAGCAAGTGGTATTACTGGTGGTGTTTTTGGAGGAATGCTTGTGATTCTTTGGCCGTATTTGATATTTTACAAGCTGTTTACCTGGAAAAAGTTCGTTGTTATTTCGTTAGTATTATTCGCAAATGTTTTTGGCTGGATAAATATAATACTTCCTAACACTATGGAAGTTGCATCAAAAACGTCTAATTTTTTATTGCTTTGGTGGGTAGTTATTACGCCATTGATACTTTTGATATTGGCTATCTTCAAACACCCGGAGTGGTTTGAAATAAAAAAAGATAATACTGATAAGAAAATAGGAAAAACAGATGGATAGATTTTATGATTTATTTTTTATGAGTTTAATAGTAATTGCGCTGTTAGCAGTATTGTGCTGGCCGGCGCTTATAAAGGTACCAATGCGCTGGTTGTATAAAGCAATTATTAAAACTATAAGATTTTTTATACCCAAAAATCTTGGTATTAAAAGGCTGTGTTTGGTTATATCCATATTGTCTGTTTGTTGTGTTCTTTTTGTTGCAGATAAGTTTGTTTTAGCACTATGTTTGGTAGCGTTTGTTTTGCCTTTTATAGCAGCAAAAACCGTTGAATATATCATCGCTGGGTTTAATGAAAGCAAAAGGTAGAGTTTTTATGTCAGGATTTTCTTTATTGTTATTTTTGTTAGTTGGTAATGAAGCTTTTGCGTCTTCTGTTTTATCAAATGTTCCTGATGGAACACTGTTCCATTCTACACAAGCGCCTAAATCTGAGCCAATTGTTGAATTAAATGATCCTGTTGGACATCCTGATTCTGTTGTTATAGATTCCACACAAAGGGAATGGCAGCAGTTTGAAGGAGGTTTGCCTGGAGAAAGGGTAAATGCAAATATTCGTACTGTAGGTGATGATGCAAATGGGTTTTATTTAGAAAGCAAAAGTCGTTTTTACCCAGTTGTTGAATATAAAATAGACAAACCATGCTTGCCAGAAGTTACTAATGTCGTAACTGATTCTACAGATCCAGAAAAAATAGCGTCTCAGATTGCGGAACGTTATCAAGGCATAAATGTAGACAATTTTATTGGATATGATCATATTCCAGAATATTCAGGTGCTTCTTGGTTGCAAAGTTTTTTTGGTGGAATGAGTACAGTTTTATTCTGATAAACGGTCTATAAACGTTTTTCTCATTTTCTCACCTTTATATATTGTGAGAAAATGAGAATTGGTCGTGTTATATTTCAATTTCTTTGTAGGTTTCTTTTTCTTGTGCAGCTTCTTTTGCGATTTTATCAGGTTTCTTGATTCCTGCATCGTTCAGAATTCTGTATATTGTTGCTGGCGAAATATCTATAATTTTAGATATTTCTTTTACGCTTTTACCTTCATATAGCAAGTCCATTATAGGTTTTACCTTTTCTTCTGTTTCTTCCATAGGTGTGTCTTGTAAAACCCATGATGATGAAATTATTTTTCCTGTGTCATTATCTTGTTCTGAAATAAGACGTGCCGCAAATGATGCAACAGATTTACCAGCTACACTTCTGCTTTTTGTGTATCTGGCAATTATTGCTGCGCCATTTTTGGGGTTATGACCTTGTGGAGTTTTTAATAGCAAAGATGTATCTAGCAGTGTTTCTATTGCAGACGATCCTCGGCCGCCACGTTCGATATCTTTACCTGTATGATGAACCCACATTACAGAACGGTCTCTGTGTCTTTGTTTTAAAGACCATTTGTTAAACTTTTGCCAACTTGCAGCAGAGTTTTCGTCTTGGCACTCATATAGAGTGAATACATTATCCACTATTATTAAATCTACATGACCAAGTTTCGTGATAGCTTGCTCTAATACATCCCAATCATTTTCGTTGTAGAAGTTTATCATAGGGTTGTCGCCTTGAAAATCTGATCCAAAAATAAAAAGATTATCTCTGTTTACTTTCTTTCCTTCTTTTTCAAAACCTGCAATTAGTTGATTCATTCTATCCTGTAGTGTTTTTCCATTCATTTCTCCGTCTATGTATAGAACTCTACGTGGTTTATCAGCTTTAAAACCGAGGAAATTAAATCCTGATGCGGTTGCAATAGCTGCCGCCATTGCAAAATAACTTTTACCTACACCACGTGCAGCAGATACAAGAGAAATCCCTTTTTGTGGTATTAGTGGGTACAATAGCCACTCTATCTCTGGTATATCCATTTTTAGTAGGGTATCGGCTGAAAAAATGTTAGGTGTGTAGTCAATCTGTTGTGCAATAATGTCTTCTGTTTTCATGATAGTACTCCTTGAAGTTGATTTTTTACAGTGTCAATACCGTATCTTACGTGAATGTCATTAAAGTCGGATACCCCCCTTATGTTCGGTGGCAGTATCACTTTTAATCTGTGTTGTTTTGCCGCAGATTTTGCTGATTCTTTCCCGATATTTACTTCTTTTTCCCAGTCGTTATCAGCAGCTATAATGATATTTGCGCTGGGATATTTTTTACTTATTGCATCTACAACAGGTTCAATATTTCCAGCATTCATTGCAGCAATTGTGTATAAACCAGTTGCTTGATATATTGTGGCGGCTGTGGCAAAACCCTCGCAAACAATGATAGTTGGTGTTAAATCTCCTATTGGGTGAAAACAACCTTTGGTTCTTCCGCCATTTAGAAAGTATTTCTTACCATAGGAAGATATAGTTTGCCATGACCATATCTTGCCGTTAGTATCATATAAAGGTATTACTAAATTATCCGTTGGTGCATCGTATTTTGCAGACAATGGTAAAATATGTTTCTTTTTCAAATATTCATGTGCCTTAGGTGCATCAAAAAGAGAGGGTGTTCTTTTTGTTACATTGTCAGAAATGTGAATTTGCTCGATTTTTTGTGCGTTTTTAAAGTGTTGTTGTTCGGTATGTATTTTTTCTTTGATTTCCTGTAGTTGTTGTGAAGTGACAGTTTTGGCGTTTTTAGGAAATGCAAAAGCACGCGTGTTTTGTGACCAGTCGCCAAAAATATATCCTTCGCCTACTGGAAAAAGCCAATAACGTTTGTTCTTTCCCCATCTGGTAAAACCGTCAAAGTTTACACATGGAGGGTAGGGAATGTTATTCTCTGTTAGGGCTGTATATAAAAAATCCATTATTCTACCTCTTTGTTATGAGTGTTATCGTGTTGTTGGCGCTTCAGGTAATTCATTACTTCGGTAGTGTCATATAAAACACGTCTTCCGACCTTTACCCATTTAAATGGGCTAGTTCCGTTTATACGCCAAGTTGCCAATGTGTTCGGTTTGATTTTCAGTAAGTTAGATAGCTCGACCGTTGTTAGGTAGTTATTCATATTTAACCTCCTTTGGTTGAGCACAATGTAGGGGAGAAAAAGAATTTTGTCTTGGATAAAGCGGTTTAACCCACTTGGGGTAAACCCATAAAAAAGATTGAATTTCTGGGAAAAATAAGGATAAAAAAGATTTGTGTTTTAAATAGGGGTTAACCCTTTTTCCAACCACCTTTTTGTGATTCTGGTTTACGAATCATGGTAGCAATTTTGGTTGCCATTGATTTGGATTTGGGTAATCCTCGCAATTCCATTTCTTTTTCAATTTCTGCAACTAAAAACTCTTTTTTACCTTGATTAGTATCTGATATGTGTTCCTGTTTTATAATTTTTTCAGCTATTTCAAGATATGGGGTGGTATATGCGTCAGTCTCTGTTTTTGTTGGATATTTTTGAGGAAAACCCTCTTTTAAATCTTTTATTAATATTTCTACTTCTGTGAAAATCGGCATACCAAGTTCACCAGCATAATAACTATCTTCTTTATAGGTTATCGAATTGGTATTGTAGTCTATTATAGATGGTGGAGCTATTGTAACTGATGTACGTTTTCCGCTTCTGCTGTTGATTCCAGTAGCGTGTATAGCGCCAATTTTTATGGCTGCTAGTAATGTCTCTGTAGCAGGCTCTAATTCATCACTTCTTTTAAGCCATTCTTCTGTTGTAAGTTTTTCACCGCGAAAAGCAATCCATACAACGGCTTCCTGAATGGAACAATATGTTCGTTTCATATTAAAAATCCTTGTTTCTGTTGTTATTCAGTTTATTTGATATGGACGTGTTTTCAATAAAATAATAGTTTTTGGAGTAGCCCCGGGGTAGCCCCAGAATAAAAGTGATAAAGTTAGGGAAAACTAAAGTAATAAAAAATCCGCAGAATACTGCGGAAAATCTTGGTTGCGGAGGTTGGATTTGAACCAACGACCTTCAGGTTATGAGCCTGACGAGCTA
>CASFTO010000056.1 GCA_949297665.1 uncultured Alphaproteobacteria bacterium
AATCTTTAGGAGCTCTACCCGCCGCAATTTTTTTCGTTTCATTTTGTTCTGCGGTCTGAGGCTGTTTATTTTCAGCCACAACATCGGAAATATCCTTAGCCGCCAAACCAACATCAATTGCCGTACTTGCGGCCGTTCCGACCCCTGGGAAACAACCTAGCGCACCGGAAGCCAACTCACCGCAAGCCCCTTTCCAATCGCCATCTTTAATTCTATCCCAAGCAAACCAAGCACCCGCGCCCAAACTAACCAGCGGAATTTTCTTCAAAACCGATTTGCCGACAGAACTTCCGACCGTTTTGGCAACGGTTTTTGTAACCGCTTTACCCACTGTGGTTTGAGCAGCTTTTTGCGTAACTTTTTCAACAGTTTTAGAAACTGTTTTCGCCGCCGTCGTTTCGCTAACCGCCTGAGCCGCCTTTTCATAGGCTTTACCGACTTTAGTATTATTAAGCGCCTTCGCCCCGCGTTCGACAACATTATCAACAGCCTTATCAAATTTAGCATTTGCGGCGGTCGCTTTAGCAATAATACTTTTTTGTTTAGCCACTTGCTGAGCTGTCAATTTCGCTGTATGAACACCGCCTTTTGCCGCCAATTTTTGCTCAAATTTCTCTGCATTTTTATCCATCACATCTTTAAAAGCGGCAATATCTTGTTGTTTGGTACGAGCTTCTTTTTCTCTTAAACGTTCCCCCATCATCTTAATTGTTTCGGAGCTCGGCACCCAATGCGGTCTAAAATCATTAATTCCCGCTTCTTTTAATTCCCTCATAATGCGTTCGTTGTGATTTCTACCGATATTTTTAACGCCTCTCTCATTTTCTTGTACAAACATTTCAATATCTTTGTGCGGAAAATCATACTTAACGCCAGCCTTTGCCATAATCAATGAAGAAATTTTAGATTTATCAAATTGAACTTCTTTAAGTTGAGGATTAAGTTCACACAACTCATCCCAATCTTTCAACAAACTCTGATGTACCGTCTCTCTGTCTGGATAATGCAAATTTCGCCAAGCCTGCACATAAGCCAATTTTTTATCAAGTTTTTTTATTTTAGTACCATCACTATTTTCAAGCACCTGAAAACAAGCTGAACGTCCATTATCTGTCTGAAAATTAGGAAAAAGCCCATATCTGTAAAAATGATCCTTAGCATATTCCAAATCTGTCATACCCTGAGGAAATTTATACCTTTCCCCAATTTGTATACCCAGAGCTTTTTCCGCTTCAGGAATACTGGTTTTACCATCAACTACCCCATACTCACAATACTCCATAACCATCTCTTGAATTTGCTTTTCAGACGGAATAGTTTCATACCATTTTTTCTTAAATTCAGGGCAGATACGAACAACCTCATTATAATAATCCTGCTTAGAAAAATTCTTTTCTCTGGCAAACAATTCCGGAAGTAATTCCTTCATTTCTATACTATTAAATCCATCGTTCATCATCGTCCCCCTTTCATATCTCAATAATTACTCTTATAATAGCACAAAATTAATCTCAAGTAAACAAAAATAGTAAAACCGCGAGTTTTCCCTTTACCACAAAGAATAAAGCCATTATATTGCATAAAGAACAAATTTGAGGATAAGAAAATGACGGAAACAACAACGGAAAGCAGCAAAGAAAAAGTATGTTTAATTGACGGATCTGGCTATATTTTCCGAGCATTTTTTGCAAGCCCGATGATGACCAATCCGGAAGGTTTGCCGGTAAATGCCGTATATGGATTTTTGAACATGTTTTTGAGTCTGACCGCCAACATCAAATGCGATTATTGCTTAGTATTATTCGATGCGAAACGTCAAAATTTCCGCAACGAATTTTTTCCTGAATATAAAGCCACTCGACCGGAACTTCCACCGGAGTTGAAACCACAATTTGCACTTATACATGAAGTGGTTGAGGCGTTAAATTTGCATTGGTTACAAATGGAAGGATATGAAGCCGACGACTTAATCGCCACCTATACCGATTTAGCTTTAAGAGAGAATAAAGAAGTCACCATCGTATCGGCAGATAAAGACCTAATGCAATTAATCCGCCCCGGAGTGAAGTTCTATGACGGAATGAAAAACAAATTTTTCACCCCCGAAGATGTCAAAGAGAAGTTTGGCGTATATCCGGAAAGAGTAACCGATGTGCAGGCCTTAGCCGGAGATTCGACCGATAACATCCCCGGCATCCCGGGTATTGGATTAAAGACCGCCGCCGAATTGGTAAATATGTTCGGTTCGTTGGAAGGAGTACTGAACCACACCGAAGAAATTAAACAAAACAAGCGTAGAGAATTAGTCTTAACTCATAAAGAAGATGCTTTAATTTCTCAAAAACTGGTCACCTTAAAAGCCGATGTACCGGTTGAATTAACTTTACAAGACCTACGTTGCATGGCACCCCATGAAGATATTTTGATTAATTTATTAGACCGTCATGCATTCAAAAGTCTAAAAAACAAAGCCACTAATTGGCTTAAACAAAGATGTTGCGCTTTACCGGAAGAAAAGAAACTGATACCTGTTTACAAACTCATTCAAACCGCAAGCGAATTAAAAGATTTACAAAATCAAATCCTCAAAAACAACACCTTTTCGTTCAAAGTTCATATGGAGAATAATACGCTATTAGGACTTTCCGTAGGTCTGGACAACGCTGTTGCGTACTATATGCCAATCACACAAGAGAGTGCCCCCGCAACAGATTTATTTGCTCCGATAACAAGTACACAAAAAGGCATAAACATATCGGAATTAAAACAATTTATAGTTCCGTTATTCACCAATTCGGAAGTCTTAAAAATTTCCCTAAACATCAAAGAAAATTTGCATTTATTGAAAAAAGGATTAAACACAAATCTAAACGCCTTTCCATATGATGATATTGCGATAATGTCGTATGATATAAACAGCTCATCAGTAACTCACACACTATCGAACCTAGCTGAAAGCATCCTAAATCTTCTCCCCAAAAGTTCCGCTCCCGAGTATAAAAAGACGGATTTTAAGACATTACCACCTGAAGAGGTAATAACATTCTTCGCCGAAGAAGCTGATTTCATTTATCGTTTATACAAACATTTCCGTTCTCAACTACTGCCTGAAAAAAAGCTGTATGTATATGAACAAATCGACCGTCCGCTCTCTGCCGTACTGCATGAAATGGAAAGAGAAGGCGTCATGTTGGATACGATAAAGCTCAAACAATTGGACACCCGTTTTGACGCAGAAATGAATAAATTATCGTCAGAAATTTATAATATGGTCGGAGAAGAGTTTAACCTAAGCTCACCCAAACAAATCGGAGAAATTCTCTATACCAAATTAGGATTAAAAGGCAAAAAACACACCTCCGGTTCGTTAAATACCAGCGCGGAAGTATTAGAACAAATGGCGGAAGAACACGAACTACCGCGTAAGATTTTGGAATGGCGACAATATCAAAAACTAAAATCGACATACACTACGGCTCTTTTATCTTTAATAGATAAACAAAACCGGGTTCACACCACATATAGTCAAATATCGGTCAATACGGGCCGCTTATCATCCTTAAATCCGAATTTACAAAACATTCCGATACGCACACCGATAGGACGAGAAATCAGAGAATGTTTCATCGCCAAATCGGGATGCAAATTAATTGCAGCGGATTATTCGCAAGTAGAATTAAGACTATTGGCGACCATTGCCGATGTCAAATTTTTACAAGAATCATTCCGAGAAAACGTAGACATTCACCGCAAGACCGCCGCCCAAGTTTTCGGTATTCCCTATGATGAGGTAGACGCGAACCATCGTCGCCGTGCCAAAGCCATCAATTTCGGTATTGTATACGGTATATCCGCCTTTGGATTATCAAAAGAGATAGAAAGCACGCCGGCCGAAGCCCAACGTTATATTGATGCATACTTTGCGAATATGCCGGAAGTAAAAATCTACATGGAAAAAGCCATAAATTTTGCCCGCCAAAACGGCTATGTTACCACGCCGTTCAATCGCAAAATCAGCATATACGGGATTCAAGACAGCAACAAGCGAGTATCCTCATTTGCGGAACGTGCCGCGATAAATGCTCCGATACAAGGAGGAGCCGCCGATATAATCAAACTGGCAATGAACCGCATATATGCCAAATTAAAACAATCCGGCTTACAAACCAAAATGCTGCTACAAGTTCACGATGAATTGGTCTTTGAAGCTCCCGAAAACGAAGTGGAAAAAGCCGCCGCACTCATCAAAGAGGAAATGGAAAACATCAGCGGCATAGATCTAAGAGTCCCCTTAATTGCGGAAGTCGGTATCGGCAACAATTGGGGCGAAGCTCATTAAAGCAAAAACGAAACCTAAAAAACAAAGAGGAAAAAATGATAATTTTTGATTTAGACGGCACCTTATTAAACACCGCAAAAGATTTGGAAATAGCCTTAAACCACGCATTGAGAACTCATAATTTGCCGCAAAAGAGTGAAACAGAAACGTTAGCATTACTGGGCAACGGAATAGACATGTTGGTCGCCGGCGCTATTCCAAACGGCAAGAGCAATGAGGAATTTCCTGAGATTTTTGCAACATTTAAAAGCTACTATTCCGAACATTTAAATGACTATACCGCACCATACGAAGGGATAATTCCGTTACTGAAGACCTTGCAACAAAAAGGCGTAAAAATGGGAATTGTATCGAATAAATTTGATGAAGGCGTAAAAGCGTTGGCTAAAAAATTCTTTGGCGGCTTGATTGACCATGCGCAAGGCGTAACCGATACCGTC
>CASFTO010000057.1 GCA_949297665.1 uncultured Alphaproteobacteria bacterium
CTCCCTTTTCTGCCAATACTTTTGTAATAGCGGCGGTCAATGTTGTTTTACCATGGTCAACGTGGCCGATGGTACCAATATTGCAGTGTGGCTTACTGCGTTCAAACTTCTCTTTTGCCATGAATCTATACCCTAAAATACTGTGTTATGACGAGGCTAATTATTAAAGGAAATTGAATGGAGCGGGTGAAGGGAATCGAACCCTCGTCATAAGCTTGGAAGGCTTCTGCTCTACCATTGAGCTACACCCGCTCAAACCAAAAAACCTGAAACAAAAACCTATAGTAAAAACGAAATTAACTGGTGGAGGGGGATGGATTCGAACCATCGTAGACGAAAGTCGACGGATTTACAGTCCGTTGCATTTGACCGCTCTGCCACCCCTCCGCTAAAATCGCTTTGCGAGGGAAAAAGAACAAGGTCTTTTAACCTAACAACGAGAATAAGAACGTATTTTTACAATAAAGTCAATAATTTTTTTCATTAAATCTTAAAGTTTTGTTGATAGTCTGGATTTATTAAGTAAAAATAGGAAGATACCATGCGAAAAAATATATTAACAGAGTGCAGTAATCCCCGCACGCGCAATATAGATTTGATGACGACCACAGAAATAATTGAATGCATCAACCAAGAAGACAGAAAAGTTGCGCGCGCCGTAGCCAAAGCCAAAACAGAAATAGCTCAAGCAGCAGACTGCATCACTCAAAGCATTTTAAAAGGAGGAAGAGTCGCTTATTTCGGAGCCGGAACAAGTGGTCGCTTAGGAGTACTGGATGCATCGGAATTGCTACCGACTTACTCACTACCCCCGCATATCATCCAAGGATACATTGCCGGAGGAGACAGTGCTTTAAGACACGCCGCCGAACACGCCGAAGATAACAAAAAATTTGCCTTAAATGACCTAAATTCATTTAATCCCACATCACAAGATGTTGTTATCGGAATATCCGCCAACGGCAACCCCGCATACATTTTAACAATTCTGCAAGAAGCACAAAAGCGAGGATGTCAAACAATCGGTATAACCTGCAACCCGCAAGCAAAATTAAGAGAATATTGCGATATTTGCATCACAGTCGTTGTCGGACCGGAAGTCATCACCGGCTCAAGTCGTATGAAAGCGGGCACGGCACAAAAGATGATATTAAACATGCTCTCGACCACTGCCATGATAAAAATCGGCAAGACCTATGGAAATTTTATGATAGACGTCACGCCGACATGTAACAAATTAATAGACCGCAGCAATCGTATTATTTCGAGCATATGCAAAATTTCTATTGCCAAAGCCGAAGAATATCGTATAAAAGCAAACAATAACGTCAAAACCGCTTGTGTAATGTATAAAAAGCAATGCAGTAAAGAAGAAGCGGAACACCTATTAATGCAACACAACGGAATTTTACGAAAGGTCATTTGAGATGAAAAAATTCCATAAAGCCAATACATCCGCACCGGATAATAAATCCCAACAATTGATTATTTACGGACGCCACGCTGTATTAAGCGCACTAAAAAATCCGAAAAGAAGAATACAAAAACTATTAATCACAGCAGAAAACAAAACCGAAATTGAAAAGATTTCCCCCTCATTACCTTTCTCAATCATAGATAAAAAAGAGTTCAATAAAATACTCTCCGAGGATGCCGTTCATCAAGGATTTGCATTATATTGCGCTCGATTAGAAAGCTATGACATTGCCGACTTAATTGAAATGGCGAAAGATAAAAAGCGTTGCTGTATTTTAATTTTAGACCAAGTAACCGACCCACAAAATATCGGTGCAATTATTCGTTCATGCGCTGCATTCAACACATTAGGTTTAGTCGTCCAAGATAAAAACTCACCGCTTGAATCCGGAGCAATGGATAAAGCCGCCGCCGGCACGATAGAATTTGTACCGATTGCTCGTGTAACCAATCTAAGCCGCGCCATTGAAACATTAAAAGAAAACGGTTTCTGGGTAATGGGCATGGACGGATATGCCGAAACAACTATTGATAAAATCAACAAAGAAGGAAAAATAGCCATTGTCATGGGTTCAGAAGGAAAAGGCATGCGCCGTTTAGTTCAAGAAAACTGCGATTCTTCAGTTAAGCTACCGATTTCTCCAAACGTCGAGAGCCTAAACGTTTCAACCGCTGCAGCCATTACATTATATGAACTAAGCAAGAAATAACATTTCATATTAAAAAGGCTGCCGATTACAAGCAGCCTTTTCTACAAATTCAGATATGAATATCAACGCTCGCCGCGACTTTTTTTCTGAACAACATTATGAATAACCGCATTAACTTCATCTAAAGACATTGTTTTGTCTTGAGCTTTCTGCTTACGCAAAGCCTCCTCAGCCTGAGGAACTTCGCGATTCCGTGTATGAATATCATAGCGCAAACTTTGAGCCTCAGCCACTCTGTTTTTAATAGAGTTGGTACCGCGTTCGACACTACGTTTATATTCTTCTTCTTGTTTTTTCATAACATCAGTTAATTCATCTCTGTTAATTTCATCACGAATAACTTCTTCAGGAGCATCCAAGGGTGTTTTCCCCATAAGTTGATCCCAACTAAAGTTCATTGTCTGATGAGGATGTTCGTGTTGATAAACATAGGCTTTTTCCAAAGTACTGGCACGACCTTCTGCCTCTCTTCTTTTCATCTCTTTGTAAGCCTGAATATTGACATATGAAGTTGTATACGAATTTTCACGGCCATAACCATCATTAGGTCTTTCTTCAGGATGAGAATTAAAATATTTTTCAGCCGATTTATATATATCATCATAAATTTTATCTCTTTTGCGAGCGCTGGCTCCATCATGAACATCGACATCGGGACCGTTATTAATTGGGTAGACTGTATATCCGTCAAATTTCCCTCCGGAATTTATTCCGGGCTCGCCAATTGCCCATTGTTGACTCTGCAAATCAAATCTAATCCGATTACCATATTCATCAACAAAACTAATTGGCTGCTCCATATATTTATTTTGTTCATCAATTTTTATTAAATTACCATGCTCATCAACATGATTTTTTACCTGTTCTGACATTTTAATTCTCCCTAAAATTTCCACAAATACCAGTATAGCATAAGCAGAAACATCAGACAAGACAAAAATTAAAAATTATAACGAACCCCCACACCGCCTTCCACACTGCTTTCTTTCTCCGCGTTATGAGAAATCTGCGCAGCAACAGCAATATCACCATCTTTATAAATAGCCTCTGCGGTTGTCTTCAAACGATTTTTATCTTCATCATAAGCCTCAACACCAAAATCAACTGGAGAACCATCCATTCCCACTTTCAAATTTTTATACGGATCTAAGAATTCATGATAATATTTTGTTCCGATAGCCAACATCAGCGAGCGTTCTTTAGCCAATTGAATGCGTTTACGCAATTTAAGACCGACACCCGCCTCTAAAGAAACGGAATTATTGGATTGCAAATTAAAACCGTCATCTTCTTCAGCTTCACTCATAGAACTTCCTTGCAGATTAAGTTCCGCCTCAGTAACCAACTCTGCCACCTTCATATCAATACTATATTCGGCATGATTATATAATCCATAATAGAAATCCCAAGTATCCGCCTCATAAGTTCCAGAAATTGCATGACGCTTATAAGTACCATATCCAGCACCGATACTCGGCATCGTTAAAAACTGAAAACCGTTATTTTGATATAAAATCGGTAAAAAGGCCATTAGAATTTTATTATCTCTTGAAGAAGAAGCCTCATCATAATCTGCATCGGCATAAGCAGCTCTCAAGGTTGCCCCCAAACGCCAATTATGATTTAATTTCTCTCCAAAACCGATATAAGGACTATACACATTATCAGCATAACCGCTCAATCCGTCCTGAGCATCTTTACCTGTCCGATAAAAGTCCATACCAAAATAAGAACCGTCCAAACCATCCTCTAAAATTCGATTTTGTTCCTGTTCATTCAAGCCACGCAAGACAGCCATATTTTCTCTTGGCAAATTAGCATAAAATTGTTTACCTGTTTCAATTTCAACGGTTTCGTCAAAAGTACTCTTATCGCCGGCCCCTTTAATCGCATCAAATAACTTTTCATTATTTTGCAAACCATAATTTGTTTCAAAGAAAGTTGCCAATTCTTTATCATCCATAATTTCTTCAAATTCTTTACGATTAAGTTCAACATTCGTCACATCATCTTTAGTTGTGGTCGAGGCCTCAAACATATACGAACCGGAGCTGACATTAAGACCATCATTTTTACCAATAAACGAATTTTTATTGACATAAGCGTCTTCAAATCCGCCCATAACAATATCACTATCGGCAACAACATCCCCTTTAAAGCTATCTGCCGTATAAGTTCCCCCCTTAGCAACAACATACGCTCCGGTTTCATCTGCTTTCATATCATCAAAATTAATATCATTTCCGACCATATCAACTGTACCGGAATTAATAAACGAACCATTTTCCCCGACATAAACCAAATTACTGGAAGCCGTCGAAACTTCCTTAGCAGTATCTATACATTCACCACCAATTTCACCATTAGAACAAGCACCACCTAATGAGCTATTATAAGAAATCGTTCCTCCATTAATAAAAGTACCATTATCAATTTTAACACCATATCCATTACCGGTAACAGTAATAGTTCCGGAGCTGGAATTACTTCCAGAACCATTTACAATATAAACGCCATTACCCGAATCAACTGTAATACTGCCACGATTAACAAAGGAACCGCCATCAGTTACAACCGCACCATCACCATAAGCAATAGTTATACTACCATTATTCGTTCCCCCTCCATAAATACCTGTACCATAAACGATTTCTATACTTCCTTCATTAGTAATATTTTTACCGCCCGTTCCCTCATAACCACTAATAGTGCTATTATTAGTACCTCCATTCATACCAAAAGACGTATCATTCGAAACATAAATATCTCCATCATTTTCTCCGCCTTGCATACCATATGCATTAGCACCACTTATCATTATTTCTCCGGAATTTGTTCCATTAAGTATCCCCACCCCGTCATTACCTACATTAATATCTCCGGAATTTCTACCGCCTTGCATACCAAACGAATCAACACCGCTAACTTTTATATTTCCAGAATTAGTCCCATTTACAATTCCAATACTATGATTACCGACATTAACAGTACCTGAATTCACAACATCACCCACCTGACCGTCATTATAAATTCCATACGCATAACCGCTTTCATCATCACAATCACTGCAAGACACGGAAATAGTACCTATATTGCTAAAGTTAGCAGTATTAGCAGTATAAACACCTAAATTATTGCTTCCATCAACCACAATACTACCACTATTAGAGCCTTGACTAATTCCCTCACTAGTTCGATCAGCAAAATACATACCGACCCCGGATTTGACAGAGATAGTGCCATAATTATAAGATGTAGAAGGACTTCTCGTATACATACCAATACCTGAATTAACCCAAACAGAACCTAATTGTTGTAAAGAATTTCCCCCATCTACAACAATTGTTCCGAAAGTATTATTTTGAATAGACGTATTATCTCCCGATGCCATAAGAGCAGTTCCATTACCATTTTGTACATAAATTGTACCGGAATTTAATGCAGAAGCATTCTTATAAGCAATAATAGGTTTTGCCCCAACAGAAGCATAAACGGTTCCGTTATTCAAAGCAACAGAATCATCCCCCTCAGCGGTCATCAGATAAGAGTTTTCGCCTTTCACATACACGGTAGAATCCTTAGATAAAGATATATTTCCACCGTCAGTAGCTTTTCCGAGAGTAAACTTTTCAACATCCAAACCATCGGGATATTCCATCATATAGCTAGCACCGTCACTAACCCAAAAATAAGTAATATCATCATATTGAGCATCATGATAGATATTTCCCTTTGAAACAAAATCCACATCACTACCCTTCATAAAAACAGCCGTAGCGCCATTTGCCTGTAAATAAATTGTGCCATAATTATAACCGGAACCATTTGTAAGGAACATTCCCGTTGAATTATCACCGGTCACATAAATAGAATTAACACTATCTGAAGGAGCATCATAGCGTCCGTTAAAAATAACCCCTCCCTCAGTTGCAACAGCCATACCATAGCTATACAAACCGTTAGCATAAATGCTTCCCAAATTAGTTACCGCCGCCCCGCTGTTAGAATCATTTCTCATTCCGATTGAATTCGTCGCATTAACGACAATATTACCGTAATTATTAGCATAAGCCTCTGCTGTAGCCGTTGAATCCAACCACATACCGACATTAAACTGCGAAAAATCTCTATCAAACATTTCAAGAATAATATTTTGATTATTAACGGCAGCACCTTGCTTAGAAACCTGAACAGCTGCAGTTCCGTAAGTTCCCCCATAATCAACATTTTTATCAAACTGAGCGCCGACAATCATTTCTCCGTCGTTCACAAATAATTGCTTAGTAGTAGAATCATCACCGGACACTGCCACACTGGAAGCTGCCACGTCTACAGAAACATTTATTCCGACAGTAGAAGCGGCACTGTCCGGAATAGCAAAAGAATCGCTATTACCCACTTTATAAACTATAGAACCGTTATTATACGCAGAAGAGAAATTACCGCCAAAAACCTTAGAATTTGTAGCTTTATTAGAAATATAGATAGTACCATCATTAATCATCTCAACCGAACCGGCAAACGCATTATAAATTGCCGTTGACTCTTCGGAATAAACATTAATAATCCCCTTATTTTGTAGCAATACTTCATCTGTTTTATCTTCACCGGCAGCATAAAGTCCATAATTATTGTTATAGCGAGATTGACCATTTTCAACACCAAGATTGATAACCCCGTAATTAACCACATCTCCTCCGGCAAATGAAGCCATAGCATAGCCATTACTAGTCTGCATATCAATCAAACCATAATTAGATAATTTAGGATCTTTCCAATCATAGACTCTTGTTTGCGAACCTTCACCTTTAGCCGCCAACATTCCATATGAAACACCACCGGAATTTGCTTCATTAACAATACGAATTGTACCACCGGTATCGCCACCATTTCCATCATAAATAGCCTCAGCATTACCATTCGTCAATTCAGCTCCGTGCACAGAAAGCATACCAGCAGCAACATCAACACCCGCATCCATAGAAGTTGACGTCAAATCAATCTTAATATTCCCACGGTTAAGAGCTTCTGTAGCCGCATCTGCACGAATACCAATCAAACCACCTTTTCCTAATTTTAAGGCATCACCGGCAAGCTGATAACTCCCCTGATAAGACAAACTAATGTTTCCATAGTTATTCAGTTTCATCTGCTCAGCTAAAGCAGGATTACTATTTCCCTCCAAAAACTTATCGTCAATATAACTACCCATACCGATAAGACTAACAGCTACATCCGTTGCACTATTATAACCAGCCCCTAGCTGTATATTACCATAATTATCCGCAGAAACCGTACTACCGCTCAAATTCGTACCGGTATAAAGATCAAATAAAACCATACCTAACATTGTACCGGAATTATTTTTTAAATTCTCTTCTTCCCCCTCTGTTTCACCACTTTCACCCGTTCCCGCCTCAGGATCAAAGATATCAATATCCCCACTACCGGAACCAGCCTGAGTATCACCTGCCTGAGAAGATCCCGTATTATCAATCACGGTTGTTCCGGTAATATCTCCGTAATTAACAATTTTAGCACCGGTATCCCCATACATTCCGATAACTGTATGTTTATCACTATTACCTTTAAATGAAATATCAATTTTTCCGTTTACACCATCGCTCTCGCCTTCTGGAGAATTAATAATCTGCCCCCCATTACTAGCGGCCAACCCAATAGCTCCGTTTGTTGCATCAATTTTAATATAACCGTTATTAAGCGCTTTAGAGCCTTCGCCATAAACAGAAGCACCAATCGTAGCATCGCTAAGCGACAATGTCCCACCAAACAAATTATTAAAATAAGCGCCATCGGAAACAGAAACATAAGAAAGCAAATAATCCGAATTAGCCAACACATTCGGGAGCAATTGAATTTTATCTAAATAATCCGAGGCATAAAGATTTTGTATAATACGGTCGATATTATTTTCTAATCCTCCACTATTAATTTTCTGCTTATAATTAGTGATTTTAGTAGCCAATCCGTCATTAGGAACAATCGGAGCAATTGTATCATCATCTGACGAAGAGCCACCACCGCTGCTACCGCTGCTACCGCCACCGCTAAACGCCAAGATACCACCGCCCAAAGCAGCCCCTCCGAGTATCCACGGCCACCAACTACGTTCTTCTTCATTATAATACAAAGATTCTTCATTTCCGACAATTTTATCAGTCCGAGCGGCTTGACCGTCTTGAAGAAACTCACGATATTGCTGACTAATTTCATAAGTACAGCCATGACGAGGATTAGCCCCGCTCATCCGAAAAGAATTATAGGCGACATGATCTTTACGTTTAATAGCGATACAAAGTCCCGTATCTCCGTTAACATTAACGGCATCAATATTAAGTCCTCGATTAACAGCCTCTCGCAAAATACCCACTTTACCTTTACTGGCCAAATAGTACATTTTATTAAAATCATAAGGAGACAAGCGCCCACCGATAGCATACGCACTATCGGACACAAAAAGAGCAGTTAAAACAACCGCAAACGAAAAAACAGAGGCGCCAAATTTCATCATATAGACCATAAAAAACAATTGCTTTAAGACGATTCTACAAGAAACTTTATTAATAAAGCGTATATTTCCGCAAAATTATAACTAATTATCAATACAAGCGTAATATAACAAAAAAGGTTTCCATACCAAACAGAAACCTTTTTTAACAGAAAGACATCAACATGAACAGATTAATACGAATAATCGATATTTTCTCTGCGATTACTTTGTGTCTGATAAGCATTTGTTGCGGCGGCATCTTTACCTTCGACTTCCAAATGGGGATTAACATACGCCGTAGAACCTTTTTCATAGAAATAGAAATCACGTCTTAAGCGCGTCTGATCACGAATAGAAAGAGAATTCCATTCTTGTTCGGTCAATCCATACGGATAAACATTTTGAGAAGCGGAACAAGCGGACAATAAAAACAGCAACAAGCACAGACCTGTTTTTTTCATAATTAATCTCCATAAATCACAAACATAAGAATGCTTATAAGTTATAATGAATTGTTTTTCAAGTAAATATTTTACAAACCTCACTCAAAGTAAATTTTAGATTTTAAGCAATTGCGTAACAAAAGCCTCCACATAATCCTTTCTGCGGTTTTGATAATCCAGATAATACGCATGTTCCCACACATCAAGATTAAGAAGAGGTTTATACCCTAAGACCAATGGAGTATCGCCATTACGAGTAGTCAAGACCGCCAATTTTCCGGCAGAATTTTCCACCAACCAAATCCAACCGCTTCCAAAAAATTTAACTGCCTCATCAATAATTTTCTGCCGCAGCGCTTCTTTTGTTTCAAAATGCTCTATAATTTTAGTTTCCAACTCTGCATCAATACGTTCACCAAAACCGACTGAATTCCAATAAACATTATGATTAAACACCTGACCGGCATTATTATAGAGAGATTGAAACTCGGGTTTATCAAAAGTGCGCTCGATAATTTCCTCCAAAGACATATCTTGAAATTCGGTACCCGAAATCAACTCATTAACTTTATCGACATAAGCCTGATGATGCTTTGCGTAATGAAAACTGATTGTTTCAGCAGAAATAATCGGAGCAAGAGCACCATCTTTAAAAGGCAATTTCATCAATTCAAACATATTTTCCTCCAAAAAACATATCTATCTCTTTTATAATATCATCTAAATATTTATTTTAAATAGGTGTTTTAATTTTGTTAATAATTATTAACAGGGTATAAACAAAGATTCACAAATAAAATTTATGTATTATGATGAACTCAAACAATAAACAAAACGGAGAGGAAAAATGAGAGTTTTACTAATAGAAGACGACTATGCGGTTTCTCAAAGTGTTGAAACAATCCTCAAAAAAGAAGGCATGGTCGTAGACACAACAGATGACGGCGAAGACGGATTAGATTGCGGCAAATTATACGATTACGACATCATCATATTGGATTTAAATTTACCGGGAATGAACGGCTATGAAGTATTAAAGAGCCTACGCAATGCCAAAGTAACCACTCCGGTATTAATTTTATCAGGTTTATATGAGCCGGATAAAAAAGTAAAAGGTTTAGGCTACGGTGCTGATGACTATTTAACCAAACCGTTTGATAAAAATGAGTTATTAGCGCGTATTCAAGCGATTGTACGTCGTTCCAAAGGACATTCGAACTCCATCATCCAAACCGGCCTGGTTGAAGTAAACCTAGATACCCAAACCGTAAGCGTTGCCGGCAAAGATTTACATTTAACCGGAAAAGAATATGGGATTATGGAATTATTATCTTTGCGTAAAGGTTCAACATTAAACAAGGAGCAATTCTTAAACCATTTATACGGCGGGATTGATGAACCTGAATTAAAGATTATCGATGTATTCATTTGCAAGTTGCGTAAGAAGCTGGAAAAAGCATCCGGCGGCAAGAACTATATTGAAACTGTTTGGGGCAGAGGTTATATATTAAAAGACCCTGACGAACATAAATAATTTCAATAAAAAGGATTAAGAGGCGGTTGCTCCCACAATAGACCGCCTCTTAATTTTTTATATCAACGTCAAAATAAAAAAGCAAGTTTAAAAAAGCACCTTAACTTTCACTCAAAACCTAAAACCAAAGTACAATTTTCATAATCCAAACAAGTCTGACAAAATTGCTGTATATCAGGAACCGTTGCACGTCTAAGACACTTCCGATTGTTTGAGCAATAATTCGTACCATAAAAGCGCCCCGCGGTACCGGTTTCTTCTCCATCGCCATATCGATGCACCCAAACAGTTTTGAGTACATCCTGATAAGGAATAATCACATAAGTAAACAACAATCGGCAATACTCTCCGACATCACCTTTCCAAGCAACCGCATTTTTATTTTTAAGTTCATAATTAACACCAAACGTAGCACCATTTGCAGTAACCGTTGTAGTATGCAAAGTACTATCGACAATTCTCCCACTACGATATGCCCAATTTTTTGGCATAATTCCGATTTTAGCTATCACATCAGTTAACCCAACATTTATCCCACTCTGCCCTTTTTCTCTAACAGCTTTAAGCAAAGCCTCACGAAATTGTATTAAATCCCGAATAAATCCGGCATATTCGGTTGCCGCATTTGTCATTTGGTAAGTTCTCATCGCTTTACTAAAACCGACAATACCGCCCACCGACAAAACCCCTACAATAGCCAACACGCCAAGCATTTCAATCATTGAGCGTCCCCAACTGTTTATATCTGATTTATACATAAAAAAACTCCCCTAATCAAATTCCCGCAACAAACATTCCATTGCAAAAAAGAACAAAAAAACCACCTGATTAAGGCGGTCGGAGAGTTCATCAATCACATCTAGTTAAATGATTCCTTTAACCTTTAAAGCCCAAAGACTTCTGAACATACGAAAAAGGCTCCCCGACCTTTTACAGTCGGGGATATATTTATTGAATCCGTAAACAACAGATATCAATATGACGATGTTATATCCTAACACCGAACTAGATAAAAAGCCGATGAAAGCCCGCACCACCTCTGGTGCTGACAGATAAAATCTGCTACAAAAATGATAAACGGGAGTTTCTTAAAAAAGAGTAAAATCTTAAAAATTAACTCTTACGCCAAAGCTAAATTCCTCATCATCGTGATAATCAGAATTAAACATTTTATATCCGGCATAAAGCATCACATCGCGCGTTAAGCCATAAGCTCCTTCGGCCTGATAGGTCTGCCCACGCGCCGTATCGCTGGTTGTAAAATTCTGCATTGCATTGAGATTAAGACGTATTTTACCCGCGTTATAATAAACACCGCCTTTAAGACCAATTCCCAAATAGCCATTATCATGTAAACCGCCACCATACGCCACATTAGGCACACTCATCGCATATAACAAAGTATTTTTAGTCAGAGCATAACTTTGCCCCACTCCTGTTTCCAAAACCATCGCCCCGCTGTCTTCTCCGGTTCTGGCATCAAACAATTCCCGATAACCAAATTTAATATCATAGGATAAAGGTGCAAACATCGCATCCGCTCCGGCAAGAGATTTAATACTCAAGAGATTAAGTTCGTTTAACACCCATTTATTGCGAGAATCATAATGGCGAATTTTTCCATCCAACAAATTAATCTCCGCCCCAAACAATAAACCATAACTATCATCCAACAACGAATTATAAACCGGTTTGAAACTAATTTCCTGAAAATTTTCACCATTTCTACTTCCAACAGCCATTGCTACTTGTTTCGCTTTATGTGCATCAACCGGATTTTCGCCCTCTTTTAATTCATCAAAATATTGTCGTTGATTAGCAATTTTACTCCTCGCCATAAGAAGTTTCAGGCTTTTTTTGCGATAGTCGGCTAATTCCAAATCACCATCCACATATTTATATTGCACATATTGATACGCCGTTTCTAAAACATCTGCTTGCTCTTCTTCATTAAGATTTGTCAAATCAATTCTATTATCATGAATAATATCAATAAAAGTATCATACTGCCGAGCATTCATTTGCTGAGCCCGATATTTCAATTTTGACTGACGCGAAGGACGATAATTAACATTTTTCACAAAATCAGGAATTTCATTAACCGCTTTAAGCGTTGCCAACGGGACAGTATAGCCACCGAATTTTTGACTGATTTGCAAATCAGGGCGAACTGCGTCTAACATAAGCAACAACACATAAGAACAATTACGAGATAAAAAGTAATATCTGATTTTTGCGCGTTGCATTTCCCACATATGCGCCGTAAATAATTCCAATTCATCATCGGAAAGATTAAGTTCATATTCCCAAATATCACGATTCTCAATATTATTATAGAGATTAATCACGTCGTAATAAGGTTTAATACCAAAAGTTCCGTAATATCCTCCCCAAAGTCCTTTAAGCGCATAGAGGACGCCGGTTTCATCACCGGTATCCGCCCCAAAATTTGCCCCGTGCGCCAAAAGTTGCGTTCCTTTACGTTTTGTATCAATACGAAACAAGGTATGGCCAAACAAAGAAGACGGATTACTCATATAAGCATTTGTAAATAACATTGTAACGGCTTTAGGTTGAACATCTGCCAAAAATTTCTGATAATCTTTACAATCGTTCAAAGAGCCGTTGACCAAACCTTTTCTTTGCAAATATAAAAAGCGCGCCGGAAATGCACATTTTTCCTGATTTCCCTGCTGATTAAAAATGCGCACAGCTGACACAAACTCATCTTTTGGGTTTTCACGACCATCTGAACTTAAAAAGAATTCTTCATTCTCCACAAAAGACAGATAATCTTTTCCTTTTTTTTGATAGTGCAACAGATTTAGCCACCCCGCCTCAAAAGCTGCCGTATCTTGCGCAACAGTGGAAACATCCGCTCGCCCCTCAAAAGCAGAACCAAACACAATACCGACAGCCAATAAGAAAAAAGCACCCGAACGCATTTACAAAAGAACCAACTAAAAACCGAATAAAAGATACAAAAAAGGCGCGAAAGACTTTTCCTCCGCGCCTACAAAACACGAATTAAGCCTGTGCCAATTCCATAATTTTAAGGGTCAAATCAACAGCTTCAACATTTTCATCTGTAAAGAGATAAGCAAAATTCTGTTGCGCTTTAGCACCTAATTCCGCACTATCAACTTCAAGCAAACCGGCAATAGTATCAATAGTTTCCCCTTTACCTGCGGAAGCATCCATAGCAAACTGTTCCATATTATTTTCAATAACGGCCAAAACCAATTTACCCGTACCACCTGTAACACGCCCGTTAGGATCACAACCGGAAGTCCCCAAAGTAACGCCGATAGTATTCAAGAAAATACCGTTTGTAGTCATCGCCAAAACTTGAGGAATAATACCGGATTGCCCTCTCCACGCCATAGAGCCCAAACCGCAACCGCCGGTAGAGTCAATAGCTTTAGCCGGAGAAACCGCAAACAATGCAGCCGCAAAAACCGCGCTCAATAACAAATTTTTTTTCATCAACATTCTCCTAATTGAATAATACAAAAGGAGTGTAACACGCCCAAAGCGGTTGTATAGCACAAAGTTCAACTAATCAACATCTAAAAATTCCTCATTCAATCTCCGAAGCAATACAAGAAACGAGCATTTATGCAATAAAAACAAGACATTGAACAAAAGTATTATTACATTTTCATCCACCAACCCGAAAAATTCGCTTGATTTTTTATTTATTTCATGCTATAAATAAAAAACATAAAAGCAAAGAATATCGGCTGGCACCATAAAGGTGACAGTCAAATTTTTTCAAACTTTTCGATTAACAAACTCATCCGCCCGCCAAAGGCGGAGAGAATATTTTTAGGAGAATCAAGATGGATAAATTTCCACTGACCAAAAAAGGATTTTTACGGTTAGAGCAAGAACTCAAAACCTTAAAAGGTGTTGAGCGGCCGAATGTAATAGCCGCCATCGCTGAGGCACGTTCGCATGGCGATTTATCAGAAAACGCGGAATATTCTGCCGCAAAAGAAAAACAAGGCTTTATAGAAGGCAGGATACAAGAATTAGAAGCTGTAATCAGCCGTGCCCAAGTAATAGATCCTACGGAAATGGGAGGAAACGTCATACGTTTTGGAGCGACGGTTTCCGTAGTTGATGTAGACACCGATGCAGAAAATTGCTATCAAATCGTCGGAGATTATGAGGCAGATATAAACGAAAATAAGATATCTTTATCTTCACCGCTTGCCAAAGCCTTAATTGGCAAAGAAGTTGGCGACGAAGTTGTATATATGGCTCCCGGCGGTAAAAAAACTTTTGAAGTATTAGAAGTTTCGTATATCTAAAAAAGTCCCTCAATAAGGCTTATATAAAAAACCGGAAACATTTCCGGTTTTTTTAATATAAGGAGAAAGAAATGAAAACAGCCCCTCATCAACCCCAATACCGATACAACTATAAAAACAAATGTGATTGCGCCGATGATGACAATTGCGGTTGCACATATCCCAACAATATGGCACACAACTTCAGTGCAGAAGAAACATCTTCGGAAACAATAAATTCCATAGCCAAAATTGGAGAAAAAGCTCCTAATTTCACGGCCCCTGCCATATTATCCGATAACACTCTCCAAGAAGAATTCAATTTATACAATGAAACCCGAGAAAAAAATATTGTTTTATTTTTCTATCCGGAAGACTTTAGTTTCACTTGTCCTTCGGAATTACTGACACTCAACAAAGAAATAAATGCATTCAACCAACGCAACGCAGCCATAATTGGTATTTCAACGGATTCCATCGATTCACATTATACATGGAAAGCACTTCCCCCCGAAAAGGATGGAATATCTGACATAATGTTTCCCCTCATTTCCGATTTTGATAAAAGGATAAGTTACAGCTATGGCGTACTAAATAAGAAGCAAACGGCGATGCGTGCGACAGTCATCATTGACACAAAACACATCATACGTCACATCAGCATAAACGACAATAAAATATGGCGTAACCCGGAAGAAGCCTTGCGTATCATAGACATTTTAAACCAGAAGAATGACAGTTTAACCTCATGTCCATTAGGGTGGAAACAAAACTTTTTCTTTGAACGCCCCCAACAAGAAACCCTAACCGAAATGTTCACCCATCGCAGTGAATGTTAGAAAAAAACATTGACCAAAAATTAACTCTCCGATAAGCATAACAAAAGAAAATTCTCTTATTGGAGCAAAAACAATGAGGCAACTATATCCGATAATACTACTAACCATATCAAACATTTTCATGACTTTTGCATGGTATGGGCATTTAAAATTCAAATCAACGGCACTATGGGTTGTCATCCTTGCCGGTTGGGGAATTGCCTTTTCGAATATTGTTTTCAAGTTCCGGCCAATCGCATCGGACACGACTATTTCAGCGCCGCGCAATTAAAAATTATGCAAGAAGCCATTACGATTGTCGTTTTCTGCATTTTTTCAATGCTGTATTTAAAAGAAGAATTAAAATGGAATTACATACTAGGGTTTGCGTTAATATTATTAGCTGTTTTCTTCGTCTTCAAAAAATGGAATTAAGCCTCCCCCCTGCAATACCGCCAGATACAAAAAAAGACGCTGTTATAAAGCGTCCTTTAAATTTAAATGGCGGACAGAGTGGGATTCGAACCCACGGTACCCTTTGGGGGTACACACGATTTCCAATCGTGCACCTTCGGCCTCTCGGTCATCTGTCCGTGACGGGATATGTATAACGTTTTTTAGGATAATGCAAGAACTTTTTTTCATTTTTATCCAAAACAAATCTTCCCGTCAAAAACATCTTAGCTTTCAGGATAACCGATAACCTGATTCATAATAACAAATTCATCTCTATCAAGATGCAATTTATCTTTCAGTTCATCTTTATCAAGATATGCGCGCACAATGGTATTTAAGCCCTTGCTTGTTGCATACAAATAAACATTTTGCGCCGCTGCTCCGGCATGAAAAGAAGAATAATCCTTATCACTACCGGTATAAATCAAATTCAGCGGAGCATTTTTAACAAAATCCTGTTTAGCAATATATGTACTGATTTCTTCATCACTGACTTTAACCAAAGAATTAGCAGCGGCATCATACGACCAAATAGAATTTTGATAAACTACAAAGACCTTCAAATTTTGCTTATTCATAGCAGTCGGTACTGTTCTTGTGCCTTTTTTATTAATACCGAATGAAGCCCACAATAAATCACTTAAAGTCTGCTCACTAATATCTTTATTTGAATATTCCCGTGAAGAATGACGATTATCAATCAACTGCATCAATTCCGAACTTTTATCCGGCTGTGGTAATTGCATAATTTCTTCCGCTTGCACACTTAATGGTGCGCCAACTGAAAACAACATCAAAAACAACTTACGCCACATGGCACATCTCCCATAAACAACACATAGTTATTTATAGGCATACGATAATTTAAATTCCGTTAAAATAAACAAATGTTTCACTCGCGGCTGCCACGCCCTAAATTAATGTTCAGCGGAACATATTTTTCGTCTAAAGATGGTCTTTCACGCCCTTGTTGCTGTTCTTCCAACATTTTCTGCTTACGTTCTTCAATATTTTTACGCTGCTCTTCATTATAAGCTTTACGTTCTTCTTCAATACGCTGAGCATGAAATTCTTTGGCTTTTTCAAAAATAACTTCATCCTTTTCTTCAGGTTTCTTAGCAATAACATTTTTAACCTTCAAAAAAGCCTTTACCAATTGATCCGTACTAATACTGTTTTTAGTTAAATCAATCCATCCCGTAAAGTGGCCATTACTTAAGAATTCAGAAAAATCAATATAAAAACGTTTCGCTTTTTTTCTATTTTTCGGAGCTAAAATTTTCTTTAATTCATCAGCACTCGGAACTCGTCCCAAAGCCTGTGCAATCTGTTGGGGCGTAATGATACATTCGCTTAAATCAAGCTCCATAATATTCACACCGGTAAAATCAAGTCCGGTAAAATCAACCCCTCGCAAATTAACTTGACGCAAATCAATTCTGGTTAAATCCAACAAAGAAAGATTAATTCTCCGCAAATTTAATTTATGAGGATAGTAAACAGCTAAATACTCAACCAACGCCTGCAATTCCTCAATAGCCAATTCATCCATTCGGATATCAATCAAGATAGCATCTTCGATATCGGCATCGCGAAGAATAACGCCTTCCATGTTAGCGCCGGTAAAGTTAGTACCTTTTAATTTCGCACCGGCAAAAATAGAGTCGCTTAAATCCGCATCGGATAAATCTGCACCAGATAAGTCTGCTCCGGTAAAATCTGTACCGGATAACTTCGCCCCTTTAAAGTTAGCATCTTGCAAATTTGCAGCAGAAAAATCAGCATGAGATAAATCTTGACCGGAAAAATCCATCCCAACCATGTTTTGCCCAACATGATATTCGCCATCGGCTAAATTTTTCCGCCGACCATTTAAGTCGTCATATTTACTGATTTCATCTGCGATTGAGTGCCAAGAGTGACTGAATTCATAAAGTTTTGCCTCAACTTCACCCTCTACCACATGACCGGAAAGAGTTGCCTCCAACTCTTGCTCCATCATTTCACGCACTTGCCCTAATTGAGCATAATACGCGCGCAACTTTTCCATACGGGGAGAAACAGGCTTTTCCTTAGCAACCGAAACAACCGGGTGAAATTCGACATTTTGGGTATCTGAAACGGTTTCAGAAACAGTTTTCGTTTCCTCATTAACCTCAACATTATCATCGGGAAGATTTGCCACACTCCCGGGACGAACCCCGTTAAAATTCTTAGTATCCATATCGTCAGAAAGCCCCATAAAATTTCATCCTCAATCAAAAGCTGAGAATATAGTACACCACTTTCTGCAAAAACTCAAGCATCAATTAAATAAGTCGGTTTTTTCCGATATAAAAACCAACAAAAAACCGCTCCTGGAAGAGTTAAAAGAGCGCTAATCATAAAAAACACCGGCCACGAAGTCTGATCCAAAGCCCAACCGGAAGTAGCCGCAAAAATATCACGAGCAAACCCCGGAAGCGAAGACAACAGAGCATATTGTGTTGCCGTATGCCCTTTATGACACAAGACCGACATAAAAGCGATAATAGCGGTCGTTGCCATACCGGAAGAAAGATTTTCAAGAGAAATCGTAAACATCAAAAACCATATATCATGTCCAATATAATAAAGCGGAATATAAAGAGCGGTAGTCACACCTTGCACAAAAGCAAAAATCAACAGCCCTTTCAAAAGTCCAACTTTTGTTAAGAAGTATCCCCCCAACAATCCGCCGATAATCGTTGCCGCCATACCATACAATTTAGAAATATATGCAATTTCGGTTTTCGTAAATCCCAAATCATCATAAAAGGGATAAGCCATCGGAGCAAAATAAGCATCACTCAAACGATAGCAAAACACGACAATCAAAGCAGCCAACCAATATTGCCTTTCCATAAACAAACGAAACGGCTCAATCACCGCATATTTAAGAACATTTTTTTCTCTTTTTTTCTCTTCTGCGGCAACATGTAAGGGTTCTTGAGCCAACAACACGGCCCCCATACCGACAAGTAAGATTACAGCATTGATAAAATAGACCTCATTCCAAGTCAAAATAGCAGCTAAACCAATAGCACCGGCACCGGAAATCACGCTACCGATTCGATATCCTAAAACATACATTGTTGCGCCATCAATTTCTTTTTCTTGATTATGCTGAAACAGTTCAACACGAAACGCATCCAAAACAATATCTTGGGTAGCAGAAAACAGACTGACGCAAAAAGCCGCCGCCGCCATCCACAAAATACAACTATCGGGAGAAAGACAAGACAACCATAAAATAGATAAAAACAGCCCGGACTGAGAAAAAATAGCCCAACTTCTACGTTTTCCCAAACGAGAAAGGAACGGAATTTTAACAGTTTCCACCAACGGAGCCCATAACCATTTAAACGAATACGGCAAGCGTAACAAAGAAAAAGCCCCAATTGTACGATAAGCGATATGGTAATCTTTAAGCCACAATGAAAGAGTTCCGAACACCAATGCCAACGGCAACCCGCTGGATAAACCAAATGCAATGGTTATCATCATTTGCCGCGAAAAATATGATTTAAATTTACTCTTTGTCATTACCAAAATTTACCTTTTTCTCCACAATATAAAGCGGCCGACGTTTAACCTCAATAAAGATTCTACCGATATACTCACCGAGAATACCTAAAATAATCATCTGCACACCACCCACTAACAAAATAAAAACTAAAAGTGAAGCATACCCTGGTACATCAGCCCCATACGTTATGGTTCGAATAATGATATACAACGCATAAAGCAATCCCAAAAATGACAGCATAGAACCCAAATAAGTCCAGATACGAAGCGGTAAAGTAGTTGAAGCGGTAATACCGTCAAGAGCAAAATTCCATAATTTCCAATAATTCCATTTACTAACACCGGAAATTCTTTTCTGCCGAACATATTTAATCCCGCAAGATTTAAAACCGGTCCATCCGAAAATCCCTTTCATAAAAATATTACGTTCAGGAAGTTCTAAAATAGTATCAATAATTTTACGATCAATCAGACGATAATCTCCGGCATTATAAGGAATAGGCGAACGTGTCATCAGATTATATGTTTTATAAAAAAGTTTCGCCGTCCATCGCTTAAGCCAAGTATCACTGGCACGATCGTTACGGATTCCATAAACCATATCATAACCTTCTTCCCATTTTTCGATAAACTGAAGAATAAGCTCTGGCGGATCCTGCAAATCAACATCTATCGGAATAGCGGCCCGACCGGAACAATATTTAAGCCCTGCCATAAGTCCGTACTCTTTACCGAAGTTGCGTGAAAATTTTAAGACTTTAATTCTAAAATCATCTTGAGCATATTTTTGGAGCAATTGAAAAGTTCCGTCAGTTGAACCATCATCAACACAAACTATTTCATAACGACAATCTTTTTTTTGTTCCATAGTCTGACGAATAGTTTTAAAAAAAACATCCAAACTATCCTCTTCATTATAAACAGAAACAATAATTGATATATCCGGTTTTTCAACAGTTTTGGCGAGAACCTTATTCATTTTTCAACTCCATTATCACCCAGACAAACACCTGTTTTTACTAAAAACAAGACAATCTTTTTCATCTTCAAGAAAAAAATCACTTGATAATCTAACTTTTCTTTGCCCTTTATTAACAGATTTAAAGTTAAACTCTCCTTAAGAAATAAAACTTTTTTAACAGGAACTACAGCAAATGTCATTTATCAAATCAATAGCAACCTTCGGCGGTTTCACAATGATAAGCCGCATAACCGGTTTTTTGCGAGATATGGTCATCGCAAGTTTTCTAGGTGCAGGTATGGTTTCCGACGCATTTTTAGTCGCGTTCAAATTACCGAATTTATTTAGGAGTCTTTTTGCTGAAGGAGCATTTACATCTGCGTTTGTTCCATTATTTTCCTCAAAACTTGTCGCGTCCGGCCGAGACAAATCCGTTGAATTTGCCGCCAAAGCCATATCTTTGCTGACTTTTTTCTTAATTTTTTTCACAATCATTTTTGAGTTGTGCATGCCTTTTGTTGTCAAGATTCTGGCACCTGGTTTTATGGAAAATCCGGAAAAAGTCGCTTTAACCATAGACTTATGCCGTATAACTTTTCCTTTTTTATTATTTATCTCCATCGTTTCTTTCCAAGCCGGAATTTTAAATTCGTTTGATCGCTTTGCAGCACCTGCCGCCGCGCCGATAATTTTAAATGTCGGTATGATTATTGCCGGACTAGCATCTATCGCATTTTTAGATATGCCGGTTTACGGGATGGCCTGGAGCATCACCATTACGGGAATGATTGAAGTTATCTGGCTCAAATATTTTCTAAACAAAGACAGCATCAAAATCAAACCTGATTTACACATCATCACTCTATTAAAAGACAGCGAAATTCGTACTCTTTTCAAACGTATCACCCCCGGTATTGTTGGTGCGGGAATATATCAAATCAACATGGTTGTGGATACGATTCTCGTATCATTAGTATCAGGAGGAGCCGTATCATGGTTATATTACGCAAACCGCCTGCAACAATTACCCTTAGGAGTTATTGGTGCAGCCATCAGTGTTGCGTTGTTACCTCTGCTTTCAAAAAAACTAAAAGCAGGAGAAATCAAAGAAGCATCAAACGTTCAAGACAAAGCCATTATTTACGGATTACTAATGTCTTTGCCAGCCGCTGTATTATTCGTTTGCTTAGCCGATTCGATAATAGAGTTATTATTTGAACACGGGCGTTTCACCGCATCGGATACATACAAAACGGCACTGGCACTAAAAGCCTACGCAGTAGGATTACCGTGTTATGTAATGGTCAAAGCCTTAATGCCAAACTTTTTCGCCAGAGGTGATACCATAACTCCCGTTAAATACAGTGCCGTAGTATTCATCACAAATCTTGTGCTGAATTTAGCGCTAATGAAACCTTTTGGTCACATTGGTATCGCAACCGCCACCTCCGCAGCTGCTTTTGTATCTTTATTCCAATACATACATGGCTTGAAAAAAAGAGGCTTCTGGTCATTTTCCGCGGAACTCAAGAAAAAAATATGGGATATTGTCCTCTGCACAACTATAATGGGGATATTTGTTTATGCCACCCAATACTTATTAAACACCATTTATCCGGAACACAATATCTGGTTATTAATGCTGAAACTGGGAATTATTGGCATAATAGGACTTGCAACTTTTTTAGTAGGCGCTAAAATAAGAGGCATCTTGGATATTAGTGCGATTATCCAAAATCTGATTTTAAGGAGAAAAAAAGCATGATAAAAACGCTTTTGACCAAAACAAGAATACAAATAAAACGATTGATAGGCAAATGCGTTTACTTTTATGTATATATAAAAAACTCTCTCATCGCCATACATAAAAAATCAAAAAATCCTCAAGAAAAGAATAAACGCAGACATAAAAACAATCTTCTGAATTATATTGCCGTATTCAGTGAAAAATGGCGCATCCTCACTTTCGGAGCAGTAGGATTTCTAATCATTTACTACGGCATAGGAGCAACAGTAAGCTCTACAATTAACAACAACCTGGCTACACCGATAATTGTCAGCCAAAAATCCCCACGATACACAACCGAAGCTCTCAGCCATGTATTAAAATCACAAATTGACGATACTCCGTGGACACCAGCGCTCCCTATAATTTTCCCTGCCGCAGTATTAGATAATCTCCCCAACTTCCAAATTGGAGCCAAAGATAGCGCTAAATATCTGATTAAGCGTCTATCCTGCTACCATACCGATGATAATTTAAAAGAAGCCGGAGAACTGCTGGATTACCCAGCTAACATTTGGCTATTTTCACAAACTGCGGATGATAAATTAGCTCCCGGTTCTGCCAAACAATATCGTAAAGCCCTTGCTAAACTAACAGACTTTGCATCTTCTGAAAACAATAACAAAGCAACAGGCATTCATGAACTTTTATACATAATGACCGGTTTGGAAAATCTCATTGAGCGCCAGCTAAACACTCTAAACCAACATGCCTTGGAACATAATTCTGAATTATTAGATTTTAAGGCTGACAATGTTTTTTACCAAACAGAAGGATATATCTACACAATTCATTACATGCTTCAAGGCATTGCGAAAGACTATCAAGACATTATTGTAGAAACCGGACAATATGAAAATCTGACATCTGCACTAAGCTTTTTAGAAACAGCATCAAAGCTAAATCCTTTATCCATAAAGAACGCTTCTCCGCAAGATACCTATGAAGCAAACCACTTACTTTATCTGGGATATTATTTAGCCCGAGCACAAAATTATCTAAAAACAATTCACAACAACATAGAAGATTATGCACGGAAATAATTATGATAATTGAACAAAAAAGATTAACCCCACTTGAAACAACCTTATTTTTCCCCAAACGTTTCCCAATAAGCGGAGTAATTTACTACAATAAAGAACAAGCTCCATTAGCAACCTCCATAGATTTACTGGATAATATTTTAAGTTGCGGAGAAGTTGAAAGCCTTCTTTTAACAGAAAACTTCATATATTTACAAAGCACTGACAGTACTCATTTAGAAGATATAGAAGCGCTAACCATGGCCGAAATCGCCGAATACGATTTTGATGCCCCAGAAATCTCTATGCCTCATCAAGAACATACTGCAGCCAAAATAACATTAATCCTAAAAATCATTGTTGCTCCTTTTTTGCAAAGAGATGGAGGAGATATTGAATTAGTATCTTACAACAACGGCACAGCCATCGTACACTTTTTAGGAAAATGCCAAGGTTGCCCATACGCTCAAAAAACATTAAAAGAACGAGTTGAAAAAAATCTTATTTACTATTTACCGGAAGTAAGAGAGGTTATCTTACAATGACGCTAAGAAACAGCATTTTTCTAATTATTGTCTTATTCTGCTGCCACATAACCAACAGCTATGCGCAAATGAAGGTTCAAGATTTTGGTGGTACATTATACGTGGAAAATGCCACTGTTTCTGAATTAGAAGCTCTCTACAAAAAAAACAAATATCAAAGAGCTCGCGCTTTAGATAATGACGAATATCCAGCCATTTTCATAAAAACACTCCCGATTGATTATCAAGATATAAAATCACAAAAATATCGAAATGAATTATTTATTCGTATGCTTGCCCCGCTCACATTAAAAGTGAACGAAGAAATTACGAATGAGCGTAACACATTACTGAGATTAGAGCGCCATTATCAACAAAACAAAAGTTTACCCCCTGAAGAGATTGAAAAATTAGAAAAACTAGCACTCAAATATGATTACTTCACACGCCAAAAAAACAAACAACGCATTGAAACACAAATTCACAATTTAAAAAAACGCATAGACACTGTGCCGCCTTCTATACTAATTGCTGCTGCCGCCATGGAAAGCAACTGGGGCTTTTCACGAGTAGCAAAAGAAGCAAATTCTTTGTATAAAGAAAAAGTTTGGTTTACGACAGAAGGCCTAGAACCGCTTGAAAATAAAGAAGACGGATATAGATTTAAGATATTTGACAGTTTATTGGAGAGCATGCGAAGTTTTGCCTTAACGTTCAACTCCAACATCAACTACGAACATGTTTGGCAAGCCCGAGAAGGATATGCCGACCGTCATGGAGTAGTCATCGGAGAAAGTATAGCATATGCACTGTCACAATCATCCAATCTGCCGAATTTTGCAGGAATACTGGACTATACAACAGCATACTATGATTTATTGGCAATTGATTTAGGTCATTTAAAAAGGGGAATAAAAAAATGACACACGAAATAATTCCGATTCTATGCAATGAAAAAAAGATGGCAAACTACGCCTATTTAATTACAACGCCGAAAACATCACAAACAATCATCATAGATGCTGCGGAGGCCAATCCGATTATACAAGAATTAGAAAAACATCACCTACACCCCACCCATATACTAACCACCCATCACCACTTTGACCATGTTGAAGGAAATTTAACCATAAAAGAAAAATATAACTGTGAAATAATCGCCCCGCAAAAAGAATTTAACCAAATTCCGGGAGCCACCATAGCTGTTCAAGAAGGAGATATCATAAACATCTGCGATATCAAGATACAAATACTTGAAGCCCCGGGACATACTTTAGGACACATTTTATATTATTTACCGGATGAGCAAAAATTATTTACGGGCGATACCTTATTTAATTTATGCATTGGAGGATTATTTGAAGGAACAGCCGAACAAATGTTCCACAGCCTACAAAAAATAAAATCCCTCCCAAACAACACCGAAATATTCCCTGGTCACGAATACACTCGTTCCTGCCTGCCGGAAAGATTTACGAGCATACCGCAAACAGAACTCTACATAAAAAAGATGTTGAAAAGAGAGCAAGGTCACCTCGCCCCGGCCACTCTTGAAGAAGAAAAAGCATTTAACCCCTACCTAAAAGCAGACACGCTAACGGAATTGATGTAATAGGAAATTTTATAATGTTTTTTAGTTTAAGCAAAAAAATCCTCTTAACCATTTTAGCCTTTTTAGGGCTCGGTGCAATTTTATTTATAATATTTTTTGACAATGCCGTCGGCAAAAAAATCCGCAACGAGCAGAGCAATTTAATTACACGAAATCAATATGTTATAGAATTACTAAATGAAAACATCTCACTACGTCAAAGACTTGGAAAATTACAATCCCTAAATGATGTCGCGCTCACCCAAAAGAAAGAAGAATTAAGTCGCGAAAAAAAACTGAACGAAGAACTGACATTAAATTACAATGAGAGCTATGCCACAATACAAGAAAGTCTGCGCATACTAGGCGTAAGTGCCTTTTTAACCTTATTATCTTTAATCATTTTATGGTTTTTATTAAAACGCTGGGTAATTACGCCGGTAGACAAGCTAACTGAACTATCAATTGATGTAGCAAACGGGAATTTCAGCAAACGACTAAAGATAAGCAAAGGTCATTATACCGACGAATTCAATACATTAATGCAAACCATCAACTTTATGTTAAACAACATAGAAAACAACATTAACGAAATCAAAGAGAAAGAAGTTTTCTTACAAAGTTTAATCGACACATTACCGGATGCAATTCGTGTAATAGATGAAAATTACAATATCATCCTATACAACAAAGCCTATGCGGAATACACCAAAAAGCAATATCTGCACAATTCCGAAAAATGCTATAGCGCCTACTCAAAAGAAAACCACTGTCCATGTAATACAACACAATACATCTGCCCTTTAAAAGAATTAAAAGAAAAAAAACAAAACAATTTAAAAATAATACATAGTGTAAATAACCGCCCTTTATCTATCAATTCTGCCCGCATCCAACTAAACGGGGAATATGGAATCGTCGAATCAATCCGCGACCTAAGCGACAACATCAACTACTCACATCAACAAAAAATTTCATCATTAGGTTTTCTGGCAACATCATTGGCGCATGAAATGAAAAACAATCTCGGCGCAATAAATCTAATATTAGATGGTATTTTGCAAAAGTACTACACGAACACTCATAACAACGAAGAAAAACAATATCTGGAAATGATATCCGGCCAAATAAAAGATTGCATTAAGGTCCCCGAACGCTTATTAAAACTTTCGCGCAACACGGAACAAGTCAACACCACATTTAACATCACGACAGAAATAAGCGACATACTCTCTCTACTGGATTATGAAATTAAGAGCAAGGGCATAGTATTAACCAAAAACTTCTCAAACACCAAAGAAAAAATTTATGGTAACGAAACCGATTTTAAGATGATAATTTTAAATCTTGTACAAAATGCGATACACGCGATGCCCAATGGCGGCAATTTAGAAATCAAGACAAACACGAATAAAGAAAACATACTCATAAGCATAAAAGACAGCGGCTGCGGCATCCCCCAAGCAGCAATAAAACACATATTCGAACCATTTTTCTCCATATCATCAACAAATGAAAAGAGAGGCACCGGTTTAGGCTTAGCAATCGTTAAAGATTTGATAGTAAAATTAAATGCACAAATAAATGTAAGCAGTCAAGAAAACATCGGTACTTGCTTTGAAATTACAATCCCCAGACACAAACCACAAAAAAAACTTGTAAAATAAGATAATAAAGTATATATAGCAGAAAAAAAGAATTGATAAGGACATAAAATGAGTAAAGAAGAACTGCTAGAATTCACGGGAGATGTTATAGAAAAACTCCCGAATGCCATGTTTAGAGTAAGATTGGAAAACGGGGTAGAAATTTTAGCGCACACTGCAGGCAAGATGCGTAAATTTCGCATTCGCGTAATGGTAGGCGATAAAGTTGATATAGAAATGACGCCATACGATTTAACCAAAGGGCGCATAACTTTCCGCCATAAAGATTAAAAAAACAATTAATCTATACATGCACAAAAAAGGACATATTTGTATATGTCCTTTTTCGTCTTTAGTAAAATAAAATTTAATCATCCAACATCAACGACTTCACATCAAACTTAAGTCCTGTCAATTCCTTATCCACTTTACCGGTAATTAAGATTTTATCCTTAGGAGTAATGGTCTGCCCCATCCAAACTTTATCATCAATTTCCACAATCAAATTATTCACCCCATCGGTAAAATTATATTCGTCATCGCTAAGTCTTTTCGTAATATAACCGGTCAGAGTAGCATAAGCATCATCAGAAAGTTTTTGTACATCAGCCACGCTCATCGGTTTAACGGCAGAATCAACAAAGCCCCCGTGAGTTTTCAACATTTTATGTTCTTTTTTCGCACAATATTTTTCACAATCGCAATCGTGTTTCGCATAAACATTACCTGCGAAAAGCATCAACAACGCTAATAAAAACGAAATTTTCTTCATCTTGACCTCCAATAAATGACAACCAGCTCAATATATGAACAAGAAAGACGATTTCAACTAAATCGAAGGATTAAGAAAGACCTTATCACCCACCGAAAGATTATATTTTCGAGCACTTCCGCCCAAGACTTCAATCACAAAACAAAAATCGGATGAAGACGAAATTTTATCCAAAGAAAGCGGCTTTGCATTTGGATAAATATCCACAATATAAAACGCACAATCCACAAAAAGCATATCCAAAGAAAGATAAGTATTTTTCATCCACATACTTGCCCCGGAATAAGCTCGTAAATCAAAAAACATCCCCCGATTCTCGGGCAATTTTTTAACAAACATCAATCCTCTTTTCAATTCTGCGGAAGTTTGAGCAACATCAACATCAAAAACCGCCTTATCGGCAATTTTCAAGGTATGCGCTTCCCCGCACAAAGCATAAAGCGACAAAAAAAGTAGCAAAACATACCGCATAAAAAGCCCTCCGAAATTTACCATAAATTATACATTTAGAGATTAAGCTGTCAACAACGAAACATTTGAGCAACTGGACAGTTAATGGCAAAACACCAACAAAACATAAATACAACCAAATCGGAGAGTTACATTTGGGTAACATCTTTTTTAATTTTATGCTTAAGTTTTTCGCCATTAACATTCAATTTTATTTGGGGCAATCACGACTGGCTGCCGCTCATTCAGGACAGCCGTTTAACCTCAGGCTTAATTGAAGGACGTTTTTCGCAATATCTGTTATTAAAACTTTTATTGAGGGGCAAAATACTTCCTATTTTAAACCTCATTATCGGATTTATGCTTTATAGTATAGCATTATATTGTTTAAGCCGCTACTATTTCAACTACAAGACAGCCAAACTACCTTCCTCTTTATTTATCAGTACGGCTGTCAGTATGCCCTACATCATAGAAATTTTATATTTTCATTTCATAACCCTCAGTCTGTTATCATGGACATTAATAATCGCTCTATCCTTAATAGCCACGCAAAAAGCCGCCAAACATCACTCGATTCTATGGTTATTATGCGGATTTGCGCTATTATTTATCGCTATCGGAGGATACCCCGGATGTATAAACATGTATGTAACCGCAATATGTTGCCGTTTAATTCAATTACATCTAACTCACCAATTAACTTTTCGCAGACTATGCAAACAAGCCGTACCTTACACAATAAACTTAATTCTAGCACTCGGGCTGTTAAAAATAACCTTTGATTACTTACAACAAAAACATCTGATGATGAGTATGTACAATAGTCAAGCAGCCACACCACTTGAATTGATACAAAAAATCCCCTCAATCCTTCAAGCCGGTATTTTAGGTTTCACAGAAATTCAACCTTTTTTAGGAACAATCTTTAAGAGCATAATAACAGCAATTTTCGCAACTTTCATTTTAAGTATAATTCAAACTTCTCAAAAACACACGACAAAAGACCTCAGTATAACGAGTATACTAATATTAGTTTTATTGATTAGTTTAAAATTTTCCGCATGGCTTACATCAAACAACACCGACAATGCATTTGCCACGCTAGATCCTCCGACATCGATGGTTCGAACGGATTTTTACAGTTATCCGATTCTGATTTTATTCTGCTTATTTTTTATATACGAGCAAAAATCACAAATTCTCAAAAACATAAGTTTCGTTTGTGCTGCAATGTTATTACTGACCAACATCAACACCGACCTAGAGTTTAGCAAGACACATCTTTTTGGCTTTACGGCAGAAAATAAATTACAAGAGCGCATCATAAATCGCCTTCAATCCAATCCGAAATACAAAATCAATAATTTATATACCGTTATTCAAGCGGGAGAAATATCGCTACGTACTAAATTTCATCAAAAAAGCGCAAATGAGAAATATGGTTATTACACATTAAACACCCCCTATTCACGTCATTGGATTGCCTTTGAGTATTACAATTTTTACGCGCCCCAAGATTTTGTCAAAGAAGGAACATCCATACACCCGAAAGACATTACACACGAAATGAGCAACTTTTTATCAACACAAATGAGCACATGGCCGCACCCATATTCAATCTATGTTGACACAAATTACGCAATTATTGCTTTAACCCCGGAAGGAAAAAAACTCTTAAACAATCAATTTAAGCTATTGCATATAAGCCCACAATCATGGAGATAACATGAAAAGAATTCTCGAAAAGTTAAATCTTCTCCCCGACAAGACCGATTTAAAAATCTGGTTAATTAGTTTCTGCATTATTAATTTTGCGTTTTTATACCACAGCCTAAATTTCATGTGGGGCAATCACGATGTAGAGTTCATCAAAAAAGAATTATTACTTTCCTCGGGACTTTTCGAAGGAAGATTCACCCAATTTATCCCGCATCGTCTTTTAACCTCCGGCCAAATTCTCCCCATATTAAACAATTTATTAGGCTTTGCCTTTTTTACCGTAGGCTTATGGATTCTCGCCAAATATTGGAACATCAATAAATCTGTAATCGGCTACGTTTTATTTATTTCATTTGCGGCCACTCAACCCTACACTCTGTCATGGATGTACTTTACATTTATCACCCTCAGTTGTCTGTTTTGGACTTTATTGGCAGCATTAGGATTATATATATCGGAGCGCATAAACGAAAGTTCACACAAATTCAGTTTAAGCATTTTTGCAATACTTTGCTTTTATATAACACTGGGCGGGTATCCTCCTATAATTAATATGTTTTTTGTATGCTTAGGAGGAAAACTCATTATCAGCTACGTTTTTGAACAAAAGAGTCTAAAGCAATTATTTCAAATCCACAAGTACACGATTCTAAATATTATAATCGCCGCCGTTTTATTCAAAATAAGCCTGCTCGCACTAAATCCAAACAATGTGTATAATCTCGAAACAGAAAGCCTAAACAATCTCCCTAACAAATTTCTACAAACCTTATTGATAGCCGTTAAACAATTTTTCATAACTGTTCCGTTTATGGAAAGGGGCTATAAAGCGAGCTTAGCCGTTATGTCATTTATTGCCATTACCGGAACGCTTTTTTATCCCATCGCAAACACAAAAAAACTTTTCCTAATGCTTTTATGGTTAGGCACAATCTGGACAACAAGTTTAACAACATTTCTTGTCGTTCCGCACACGGAATATGTTTCACGCATAGATTTTTACGGTTTTGGCTTTTTATATACGTTGATGGGCGGAATTTTACTAACATTAACGCCCAAAATTTATCAAAGTTTTGGTATTTTCATTTTAACCGTTTTGCTTAGTTTAAACATATTAAACGATTACCAGGCATTAAAAATATGGAAACAAGGACATGATGCGGAATTTCAAATTTTAGATAACATCGTTGAAAGAATAGAAAATCATCCGCAATTTAACGCCAATCACCAATATCGTTTTTATCAAGTAGGCGACCTATCGTTGCGTCCCAATTACTATAATGGTTCTTTTGAATTCAATGATGTTTTCTTATTAACAATTCCATATTTAGCAATCTGGCAAGGAAGCAATCTGTTAGAGTTTTATACTCCCACCAACTACATCAATCATAAACTTCCGTTATTACCCGAAGATATCACGCCGGAAGTTTATGAATTCTTTATGAAAAAAGCCAAACCATGGCCGCATCCCAATTCTGTATATATGAATCAAGACATCATCATTATAGTATATAACCAAAGCGGATTAGATGAGTTTAAGAACATTTTGCGCACCCTCCGCCCCTAAAGAATAAATCAGTTTGTTAATAAAAAACTTACGGTTTTATGCTATAAAAGAGCCAAATTGTTATAACAACGTTAGTGGGTAAAACCTATGAAAAAAGCCGTAAAACTCGCCATAATAATTCCTTGCTACAATGAAGAAGAAGTTCTTCCCTCAAGTATAAAGAAGCTGTCCAAACTATACACAGATTTGCAAAAGCACGACATCATCACCGCCAATAGTGAAATTGTCTTTATAAATGACGGCTCTAAAGATAAGACGTGGCAGATAATTGAAAATGCACACAAAAAAGCATCATACATTAAAGGGATTTGTTTATCGCGTAACTTCGGGCATCAAGAAGCCCTGCTTGCCGGATTATACAACACCGATGCCGAAATATACATCACCATTGACGCCGACCTCCAAGATGATATAAACGCCGTCAAGCCGATGATAAAAAAATATCACGAGGGCTGTGAGATTGTATATGGCGTCCGCAACAAACGCGATACTGACAGTATATTTAAGCGCAGCTCAGCCATATTATTTTATAAATTAATGAAATTACTTGGGGTGGAATTAGTCGCGAACCATGCCGATTTTCGTTTATTAAGTCGTCGAGCCGTAGAAGCGATGTCCTCTTTCAAAGAAAAAAATCTCTTTTTACGCGCCATTGTTCCGCTGGTTGGTTTCAAATCCGACTGTGTTTATTATGAACGCAAAAAGAGAGAAGCAGGTTACACCAAATATCCGCTAAAAAAGATGATTTTATTTGCCTTAAGAGGAATTTCAAGTTTTTCGGCAATGCCTCTACATTTAATCACGCTAAGCGGAGCACTAATATCTACATTAAGTTTCCTTTTAATGATATGGACCGTATATGGATACTGTACCGGTTCAACAATTATCGGCTGGGCTTCATTAATGTCCGCCATAACCTTTTTCAGCGGTATCACCATTTTATTCATGGGTATAATCGGGGAATACGTTGCAAGTATTTTCGTTGAAGTCAAAAACCGCCCGACCTATATCATAGAGAAAAAGTTGGATTAAAAATGGCGCGCGTGAACCAGACATCTCCCACCAAAGCCCCCTCGTCATTTTATATAAATAACGCGCTGACGCTTTATCTGATAGGTATAATGACCTACCTTCCTTTTCTGTTCAATTTCATCTGGGGCAACCACGACTGGGAATGGATAAAAACCGGAACCCCCATAGACAGCGGTTTATTTGAAGGAAGATTCTCTCAATTCATATTGCAAAATATACTATTCAATGGACACATTCTACCACTTTTAACAATATTAACCGGATTAGCTTTTTTCTGTTTTGGCACAATTTTACTCCTCCGCCTATGGGATATACCGCCCCAAAATAAATTATACCTGCTCATTGGCACCCTAACCATTACCGCCCCATATACATTATCATGGTTATATTTTGCCTTTATAACTTTAAGCTGTCTATCTTGGAGTTGCATTGTTATATTAGCATATTACCTGCTGGAAAAAAAACATCCCGTTAAACTCATAAGTTCAATAATACTGTTCACGCTGGCTTTAGGAGGTTATCCCCCAGTCATTAACCTTATCGGAGTACTTTTATTCTCACTAATCCTCAAAGATTTATGCTTAAAAAAGGCAACAGCTACAAGTATAATCCGCAAATACATCTGGCACATAGGCATCATTGCAATCAGTGGAATTTTGTTTATTATAATCCAGCAAATTTTAAGACACTACGATTTCCAACACACAACCTACAATACAGATGAAGTAACAATAAGCCAAATCCCGATAAAAATTTCCTTTTGCCTCCAAGTAATGATAAAACAATTTTTCATAACCACCAGTTTTATCGGAAAATTTTATAAATATTGCGGGTTCTGTTTATTTTTACTGAGTACAATAACCTTATGGCAAAATCTCCCGAAAAAGCCATCAAGCATAAGTTTTTTTATTATTGGGATATTAGGATTACTCTTTTCAAGTGTACTGACCGTATTTTTAACCCCCAATACAGCCCACGTTTTATACGAACCGCGCATTGAATTTTTCGGTTTAATGTATATCTACATTTTTTCTATAAGCATCCTTTGTTCTATTCCCAACAACTTCATTCGCAACCTATGTTATCTTGCAGGATTTTTCTTAATCTTCAATAATATTAACACACAAGCCTTTGCCGCCAAAGTTTGGCAACTTGGTTATCAATCAGAAATGAAATTAATGGAAAGAATTATAAAAGACATAGAACAACAGCCTCACTTTAATCCAAACGAAAAATACACTTTTATACAAAGCGGCACGACCGATTTTCGTAGTCGTTTTTATCATCAAAACGATAAAAATAAAAAAGACGGCTACACTCTGAGTGCTCCATATATTCCGTGGCATCTACCGTCAAAAGCCTATCAATTTTATTATCCGCAAGAATTTGTTTCCGCAGATTTTGACGTGTATTGGAGCTATATAGATGAAAATCAAATTTCTCTAACCCCAACCCTGATAAAATACCTAAACCGGCAAGCTCGCCCCTGGCCATCATCAAACAGCGTTTATGCTTCCCCCGAAATCATCATCATCACGCTAAGTTATGACGGCAAGATACGTGGGCAAGACTGGATAAACAAGCAAATACAAAAATCTCCGCATCCACAATTAAAATAAAATTATCCTCACGACAAAGAATTTTATTGTCAATGAGGATAAGCTCGCATAAAATTCGCCCTATAAGGGACAAGAAATGACAGAAACAGAAAATCAAGAACTCTCAATAGGAGGCAACATTTGGCAGATAGCCGACACAGACGAGCGAGAAACCGAGCTCATGTGCCGGAAACTGGGTTTATCGCCGAATTTAAGTAAATTATTACTTTTGCGAGGAATAAATACCGATACTGCGCCATATTTTCTAAATCCGAAACTCTCTACCTCCATGCCCAACCCGAGTGTAATGAAAGACATGGATAAAGCGGCAGAACGCATCGCCGAAGCTATCATAAAACATGAAAAAATCGGGATTATCGGCGACTATGATGTCGACGGAGCCACATCAACTTCCGTATTAAGATTATTTCTAACATACAACAATGTTGAAACCACCGTGCACATACCGGAACGAGAAGAAGGCTACGGTCCGAGTGATTTAGCTTTTCAAGAATTTTCTGATTTCGACGCGGACTTAGTCATTACCGTAGACTGTGGAACAACCGCTTTTGAAGTATTGGAACGCGGCGCAGAGAAGTTTGAAATAATCGTCCTCGACCACCATGAAGCAGAAACCAAACTCCCCAAAGTATATGCTGTAGTCAACCCTAAACGCCTAGACCAAAGCGACGAGCACCCAGACTTAGGCTATATGGCAGCCGTAGGCGTTGTTTTTATGACGATTGTTGCCGTCAATCGTTTATTAAGAGAAAAGAACTTTTACACCGCAGAGCACCCGGAACCAAACTTAATGCAATGGTTGGATTTAGTAGCTTTAGGCACGGTTTGTGATGTTGTAACCTTATTAGGAATAAATCGCGCGTATGTTACGCAAGGATTAAAAATAATGTCCAACCGTCAAAATTTAGGTTTAAAAACCTTAGCTGATATATCAGGAATAAATGAAAAACCGGATGCATATCATTTGGGTTTTGTACTAGGCCCGAGAATAAATGCGGGCGGACGTGTCGGAAAAGCGAGTGTCGGCAGCAGATTACTTTGTACAACTAATCCGATAGAAGCGCAAAAACTTGCAGAAGAACTCAATACCTTCAATCAAGAGCGCAAAGATATAGAATGTTTCGTATTAGAACAATCCATTGAGATATTAGAGGGAACTCCGCAAAACTGGCCTATGGCCTTTGTCTATAACAAAGGTTGGCATCAAGGGGTTATCGGCATTGTCGCCGGAAAATTAAAGGAGCGCTACAATTTGCCAGCTTTTGTAATGAGCATTGAAGAAGATGAAGTCAAAGGCTCAGCGCGATCGATTCCGGGCATTGATTTAGGGGCGTTAATCATCGCAGCCAAAGAAAAAGGCGTCATAACCAAAGGCGGCGGCCACACCATGGCAGCAGGTTTCTCCTTAACAGAAGAGCAAATTCCCCTATTTGAACAATTCGCGGGAGAATATATTGCCAAAAGTCTAAACAATACCAAACCGCATCCGATATTAAATATAGACTTAAGCCTAAATTTAACCGCCGCAAATAACAACTTATGCGAAGAATTAGAACAACTTAAACCATTCGGCACCGGCAATCCGGAACCATTAATTTTAATCCGCAATGTATATTTTGAAAAGCCATACATTATCGGCAGCGGACATATCAAGTGCGAATTAAGTACTATAACCAAAGAACATTTAAGCGCCATAGCTTTTAAGATTGCCGATACGGAAATGGGCAAAGAAATTTTAAGCAAACGCCACGATTGTTATGATGTAGTCGGCAATTTACGCTTCAATCATTGGAACAATCGCACCACACTGCAATTTATGATGACAGACATTAAGAGGGCAAGATGAAAAAATCTCAAATCAAAAAACTACGCAAGACCATTGAAGAAAAACAAAATAAGCCGAGTTTTTTCGGCTATGTAATATCCAAACTAAAGACTTATTTATTCACGGGTATTTTAGTAACCGCCCCTGTAACTATCACTTTTTACATGGCATATGAATTATTTATCTGGATGGATAAATGGACGCGTGCATTAATTCCGCCGCAAGTTGTTGCGCATGAGTTAATTCCATACATCCCAGGAGTTGGTGTAATCATTTTAATTGCCGTTTTAATAGTAATCGGCATGTTTACCACTGGGTTTATTGGCGGATTCTTCGTACGCTTAGGTGATTACATTGTTTCAAAGATGCCTTTAATTTCAAGCATTTACTCACTATTAAAACAACTCTTCGAAACCATTTTCTCCCAAAAATCAAAATCTTTCAAAGAAGCCGTATTGTTGGAATATCCTCGCAAAGGTATCTGGATAATCGGCTTCCTCGCCGGAGACACCACCGGAGAATTGGCTCATAAATTACACAACAAAAAAATGTTAAGCATCTTTGTTCCCACAACACCAAACCCGACTTCTGGCTTTTTAATTATCGTACCTGCAGAAGACGTCATAAAACTAAATATGAGTGTAGAAGATGCATTAAAATATGTAGTATCTTGCGGTATAGTTGTTCCGGAAGAAGAAAAGGAAAATTTCAAGCGTAAAGCCCTTGACAAACACCCGCAATAGGTTTTTAATCACGCTGAAAGTGATAACAAGATATCGCTTTGTGTGGATTTAACCTAACTTGTCCGACACCTGATAGGACTAAACAAGGAGAACTAAAATGAACAGGACTGCGGAATATGTGTCCCTTGGACACCCTGATAAGATTGCCGATTATCTCTCAAGCTATCTTTTAGATGAATGTATCAAGCAAGATAAAAAAGTGCGTTACGCCGTAGAAGTAATGGTCAAGAATAACAACATCATCTTCGGCGGAGAAGTAAGCGGTAAAGTTAAAATCGGAAATTTAACCGATATAGCCAAACAGGCTCTGCGTGAAATCGGCTATGATGAAGAATACAGCCAAATTTGGCAAACAAACGCTATTGACATCAATCAGATAAAAGTAACCAACCTCATCAGTGCTCAATCAGAAGAAATAGGTCAAGGCATTGACGCAAACGGTTGGGGGGATCAAGGCGTATTTGTGGGCTATGCAGAAAAGAGCCAAGGATTAATAAATCAAGAACTTTATCTGGCCCAAAAACTAAATCATGCCCTTTATGAAAAAGCTCAAACTTCTGAAAATTTAGGCTTAGACATAAAAACACAAATAACCATTGATGAACAAGGCAAAATTATAACCGCTATTGCCGCTATTCCAATGCTTGAGCCTGAGGATTTGAGTACATTTATCATAAATGTATTAGAACAAAAACCACAAAATTTAATCATCAACGGCACAGGGTGCTATAAGTGTCATTCATCTATTGCTGATTGCGGTATAACCGGCAGAAAATTAGCTTGCGATTTCTACTCCACAGCCTGCCCCATCGGTGGCGGTTCTCCGTGGACGAAAGATCCAAGTAAGGCAGATTTAACCTTAAATTTATATGCTCGTAAATTGGCAATAAAATATCTTGAAGACAATGACGCATGCTATGCTTATTTATCTTCGTGCATCGGGAAGTCGCAACTTCCGAGTGCTGTCATCAAAACAATAAAGGCTGGAAAAGTCAAGATTGCGGATATCTGTCCGAATTGTGAACCGAAAGCAGTCATTGAAGAATTAAAACTATCCCGCCCGATATATAAAGAACTATGTCAAAAAGGTTTAATGAGTTATTTTGATAACCAAGGAAACCCGACATTTTAACCATATAGACGAGAATAATCCGTACAAAATTACAATTACAACAAAAAAAGGAGCGATAAAATCGCTCCTTTCCTTTAGTTTAGACTTAACTCCTATTTCTTAGAAGTCTTACCTGTGTTTACATCATCAGCATCTTTTTTCTTAATTACCTTATTAAGAATCTGCTGTCCCAATTCAGAACCGGCCAATGCTTCAAGCATAGCTCCTAAGCTCTGTCCACCTTTAGCAGAGAAGAGTTCCATTACAGAATTAACTCCTTCATTCAAATTTCCACCGGCATTGGCAATAATCTTGATATCTGCATTACCCAAGTTCTTAGCCTGTTCAACACCGACTTCTTTGAGAGCATCAACTTGTCTGATTTCAATCAAATACTTCTGATAACCCGGGTTATTACCGATTTCCTTAGCCAATTCAATTTGAGGAGCCACTTCCGCGTTACCCAGTTTTTCTTTAGCTGTAGCTTCAGCCGCACCCTTCGCTTCAATACCTTCTGCTTCTTTTTTAGTCGCAACCAAAGTAGCTTCTGCCTCTTTAGTTTTCTTTACATAAGCAGCCTGAGCATCGTGGGTTGCAGCCTTTTCATTCTGTTCAGCCACCAATACTTTAGCTTCAGCTTCAATTTTTTGAGCTTCTTTTTGTTGTCCGGCAACAATAACGCCTGCTTCAGCTTCAATACGTTGTTTATCTTTGCCGGCATTAGCCTTGATAACAACTTCTTGCTTATCAATTTCAGCCTGACGCACAGTCTTAACCTGGATAACATCCATGTCTTTTTCCTGTGTAAGTTTCTTTTGCTCTGCAATCTCTTGCTTAGATTTTTCCTGAGCAATACCGACAGCTTTTTCTTGATCAGCAGTACGCTTACCAACCTCTTCAGCTTTTTCCTGTTCCTTAATAGCAATAGCCTTTTCAGCAGCAATCTCAGCTTCACGCGCAGCCTGATTATTCTTAGCCACTTCCTTACGAGATTCCATATCAATAAAAGATTTCTTCTTTTCCATGACATTGGAGATAACTTTTTCGCCACCTTTATCTCGAACATCCATAAGCTCAATACTCTTAACCGGTACAATACCCCATTCTTTAAGGTTTTCTTTTACCTCATCGGTAAACTTCTCACCATAAACAGAACGTTGCACCATAATTTGATCCAAATTATCATTTGCCAAGATAGAACGCACAGCACTTTGCACAATATTGGTCAAATGCTCTTGAAGAGTATCAAGATCTTCAATACGAGAAGCTGCTTGACGATAATCAGCAATACGGAAAAAGGCAGTCACATCCACCACAAACGGAAGCTTATCCTTGTCATACGCCTCATAATCTTCCAGTTTAACCGAGAAGTTAGAAAGAGGAAGAACCTGCACTTCAACACCCCAAATCGGCATCCAAATCGGAATTTTGTAATAGACATTACCGGCCGTTTCATCTTTGCTGAGATCAGCATTAGGCTGTCCATAGATATCCGTTGATTTCGTACGCCTTACAACATGAACTTCGGAAGGTTTTACCACACGTCTTAAAGACAAAATCCATTTGATGATGAACAACACAATCACTACCGCAATGGCTATGCCAATCCACGGTAAATAAGTCATAAACTCATTCATAAAAATTTAAATTTAATTTAGTGAAACAATAATTTTATTTGTCGGCAACAGATATACAAAACAAAAATTACTTTGTCAAGCATTTTGTCAAAGGGTTTTATTTTTTCATATAACAGAGAATAGTAAGCGCAATTACGGGCTCTTTTCATCTAAGTCATTTAAAAATTTTAAAAAATTTGCATTTTTTTAGCCTTACCCTATTGCTTAGCAAAAAAGCACTCCCTATATAAGGTAACAGAAAGATTTTATAAACGTAATTAAAGGATTTAAGAAATGAGCAATAAAGTATTAGGTATTGACTTAGGTACAACCAACTCCTGCTTTGCGATTATGGAAGGCGGGGAGCCGAAGGTACTGGAGAATTCCGAAGGAGCAAGAACAACCCCGTCAATGGTTGCTTTTACAGATACGGAAACTTTGGTAGGTTATCCTGCAAAACGTCAAGCAGTAACCAATCCGGAGAACACTCTGTTCGCGATTAAGCGTTTGATTGGTCGTCGTTATGATTCTCCGGAAGTTGCAAAAGACAAGCAACTTGTTCCGTTCAAGATTATTGAAGGCGACAATGGTGACGCTTGGGTAGAAGTTAAGGGCAAAAAATACGCTCCATCACAAATTTCTGCCATTGTTTTGCAAAAGATTAAAGAATATGCGGAAAGTTATCTTGGTGAAAAGATTGAAAAAGCCGTTATTACTGTACCGGCATACTTTAATGACTCTCAACGTCAAGCAACAAAAGACGCCGGTAAGATTGCCGGACTTGATGTATTGCGTATCATCAACGAACCGACAGCCGCTGCATTGGCTTATGGTATGGATAAAAAGGCTTCTGGCACAATCGCTGTATACGACCTTGGTGGTGGTACATTTGATATTTCAATTTTGGAAATCGGCGATGGTGTATTTGAAGTTAAATCTACAAACGGTGATACTTTCTTAGGTGGTGAAGACTTTGACCAACGCTTGGTAAACTACTTGGCTGATGAATTCAAAAAAGAAAATAACATTGATTTGAAATCAGACCGTTTGGCATTACAACGTTTGAAAGAAGCCGCAGAAAAGGCTAAAATTGAATTATCATCAACAACTCAAACCGAAATTAATTTACCGTTTATCACAGCAGACATGAGTACCGGCACACCAATTCCGAAGCACTTAAATATGAAATTGACTCGTGCCAAATTGGAATCAATTGTTGAAGATTTGATTGAAAAGACGGTTGAGCCGTGCAAAAAAGCGATGGCCGATGCCGGCATTAAACCTTCCGACATCAGCGAAGTTATCCTCGTCGGCGGTATGACCCGTATGCCGAAAGTTCAGGAAAAAGTAAAAGAAATCTTTGGCAAAGAACCGCACAAAGGCGTTAATCCGGATGAAGTTGTTGCCGTTGGTGCATCAATTCAAGGTGGTGTATTGATGGGTGATGTCAAAGACGTATTGTTGTTGGATGTAACACCGTTGTCTTTGGGTATTGAAACTTTAGGTGGCGTATTTACACGCTTGATTGATAGAAACACAACCATTCCGACACGCAAATCCCAAGTATTCTCCACTGCGGAAGATGGACAAACAGCTGTTACAATTCGAGTATTCCAGGGTGAACGTGAAATGGCTGCCGATAACAAATTACTTGGTCAATTTGATTTGGTAGGCATTCCTCCTGCACCACGTGGTATGCCACAAATTGAAGTAACATTCGATATTGATGCAAACGGTATCGTAAATGTTTCTGCAAAAGATAAAGCAACCAATAAAGAACAAGCCATTCGCATTCAAGCGTCTGGCGGATTATCTGATGCCGACATTGAAAAGATGGTAAAAGATGCAGAAGCAAACGCCGAAGCAGACAAGAAGAAGAAGGAATTGATTGAAGCTAAAAACCAAGCTGAAGGATTAATTCACACCACAGAAAAAACCTTGAAAGAAAATTCAGACAAGATTTCTTCTGCTGATAAAGATGCAATTGAAACAGCTATTACCGCATTAAAAGGCGTAATGGAAAGTGACGATGTTGCAGCGATTAAAGAAAAATCCGACGCTTTAATGCAGGCTTCCCTCAAGCTGGGCGAAGCAATGTATAAAGCGCAGGGCGCCGCGGCCGGTGCCGGCAATGCCCAGGGCGCGGAACAAGGCGCTCCGGAAGCTGAACCGAAAAAAGACGACAACGTTGTTGACGCTGACTTTGAAGAAGTCAAATAACCAATGTCCCAACCTCAAAGCCGCAGGCTCCAAACCTGCGGCTTTTTTTACCAAAAAACCGGCACATCAGACGACCGTTAGATTTGCATATTTTATTGTTGCATTTACGTTTTTTTAACGGATTGATTCTATTATAAAAAGCAACAGAACATATTCCGGCAAATCTAACGGTCGTCTGATGTGCCGGAACAAAGAGAGCAACACACTGATTTAGCGTCAAAAAAAGGACACAACCATGAATAAATACATACTCTTAACCGGCACGGCAATCTGCTTATTTATCGGCACGGCATCTTCCCGTGCAGCCGATATAGATAATATAGAAGATACAAACATCGTAGGTGGCAGCGGTTACGTTTCCTCCACGCCGAACGGTGAAAATGACACCATGATTTCATTCACAACAAAACAAGAAGGACAGGTTATATCCTCTAACGTTGCCATATTAACCAATCAACTCAAAATCAATACCGACCAAATGAGAGATATGCAAAATTCCGTTAATGCAACCAGCGCCGGTGTCAGCGAAGTCAAAGGAAAAGTAACCGAAATAGAATCAACACTCAAAACAAAAGCAGACGATGCCGATTTAACAGCACTTGAAACCCGTGTTGGCACCACAGAAGAAAATTTAAAATTGAAAGCCGACAACTCCACCGTTACCGCGCTTGATACCCGGGTTAAGACAGCCGAAAACGACATTAACGCATTAGAAGCCGAACAAGACGAACAGGATACAAAAATAAATAAAATAACCTCCGGCACCACATACTCCGGCACCGGGCTGGAAACCAATGTCAGAAACACGGCAACTTCCGTATTTGACACATCGCTTGACACGGCTATTGCCTCCGGCGGCAGAATCTATAATTTCACCAACCAGCAAATTACAAATGCCGTAGGGCGCAACGGCGCTATATACAATTTTACATACGATACGTTAGAAGCCGAAGTTGGAGACCGCGGCATCATCAAAGAGGCCATTGATGACACAATCAGCACCGAGCTGGGCGAAAGCGGCAGCATAAATGAAGCCATATCTTCCGGCGCCGACAGTGCCATAAACAGCTCTTTGAACAGCGGCGGAAAAATCAACCAGGCAATCGCCGACGCTACCGACGGTTTGCTTGACCAGGCGACCGCCGACGGCTTATACGCCACTAAAGGTGATCTGGAAGGTTTGGTAACCGGCGACGGAATAAAAGAAACCGTTAACACCGCCATAAAAGAAAATCTTACCCAATCGGACGGAGAATTAAATACGGCCATTAACAACGCCGTTGAAAATGCAACCTCCGGCCTTGCCTCCAGCGATGAAATGCAAAGCGCCATCAGCGATGCGATTGGTTCAGGCTTGCAGGATGGCGGCGCTATTGACAGCGCCATTAGCGACGCTGTTACCGGCGCGACCTCCGGCCTTGCCTCTGAAGAATATGTCAACAACGCCGTAAGTACCGCCAAAGACGAAATATCCGCATCGCTGGACGGCTATGCCACCGATGAAGAAGTAACCGGCGCCATCGCTGCGGCCACCGGTGCCCTGGAAACGCAAATTGCCGACAAGGTCTCCAAAGAAGATATGAATACCGCCATTACGGAAGCCACTTCCGGCCTTGCCAATGAAAGCTACGTTGACAACGCGATTGAAAGCGCCACCTCCGGTTTGCTTGACAAAACTGACGCTGACGGCCTGTATGCCACCAAAGGCGAACTCCAGTCCGCCAACACCAATATCACGGGTTTACAGGAAAGCGTAAACGGACTGGATGGACGTTTGGATACGGCCGAAACGGAGATTGACAATCTGCAAACATCACTTGGCAACAAGGCCGACGTTTCAACCGTAACTGACCTGAGCGACAAAGTAAGCGGTTTGGAAACTTCGCTGGGCGATAAAGCCAACGCTGCTGATGTTTACAGCAAAGAGGACGCCGACAGTACTTTCTTAAGCAAAGAAGACGCCGCCAACAGCTATGTCAGCAAGGACAATCTGGATACGATTAAGAATGAAATATCCACGGAGCTGGACGGGCAATACGTTTCGCAAGACGAACTGACCTCAACCGTTCAGGACACCATTACCGAGCAGCTCGACGATACGGTCAGCGGCGCCGTCAGCAATGAAATCAATAAGCAAACCGAACAACTGGAGCAAACCGTAACCGAAAATGTCAAAGGCAGCCTGAACGAAACTTTCGCCACCGACGCGGAATTAGGCGCGGCTAAAGAGGAACTTTCTGAACAGATAACCTCTGCGACAAACGGCCTTTCCGGCAAAATAGACACCATCACTCAGGAAGGCGGCGCGATTGACACCGCCGTCAGCGAAGCCACAGAGAGTTTGCAGGGCAATATTGACGGTGTTTCCGAAAAAGTTGACGGGCTGTCCGGACGTCTTGATACGGCTGAAGAGAACATCAGCGGTTTGCAGACGGATATGAGCGCAGCCAAAGAAGATATTGCCGGCCTGCAAACTGATGTCAAAAACCAAGGCGACCGACTGACAGCCGCCGAAGGAAATATTACCGACTTGTCAAACGCCTTGGATACAACCGAAAAAGAGATTGACGGCCTGCAATCGGATATGACCGCCGTTAAGGGAGATATCTCCACAATCAAAGGGGATATGACTACGGTTAAAGATAATTTAGGCAATTTAACAGACACGGTTAACAATCTGGACAGCACCTATGCCACCGACAAAGAACTCAAGAACGCCGCCGATTCGCTACAGGGCAACATTGATAAAGTTTCCGGCGACTTAAGCGCTACCAACGAAAAAGTCAGCGGTTTGGAAAGTTCCTTATCCTCCACTAACGAAAAGGTCAGCGGTTTGGAAGAAAGCTTAAACGATAAAGCCGACGCTTCCGACGTAACGAAACTGGAAAACAGCCTGGCAGAAACCAACCAAAGCGTTTCCGATTTAAGCGGCAAGCTGGAAACCACCGACCAAAATGTGGCCAATCTTGAAAGCGAATTGGATAAAACCGACGAAAAAGTTTCGGCCTTAGACGGGGAACTGGAAAAAACCAACACCGCCGTCGCCGGCAACACGGCCGCCATCACCGCCAATACGGAAGCCATTGGCGATTTGGATAGCGGCAAAGCAGATAAAACCGAGCTTGAGCAGGCCAAAACCGACCTGTCCGGCCAGATTAACGACATCACCAAAGAAGGCGGTGCAATAGACACGGCGGTAAACACGGCCAAAGAAGAATTAAACGGCACGATTTCCGATACCAAAACCGAACTGCAAGGCAACATAGACACCGCAAAGACCGAACTTGAAGGCAATATTGCAGACAGCCTGCAGGAGAGCAAAGACTATACCGATTCCCAATTATCAACGGTTGAAGAAGGCATCTTTGCCAAAGCCGATGAAAAATACGTTACCAACGAAGGGCTTGACGAAAAAGTTCAAACCTCGGTTGACAGCACCATCGGCGACCGGGTGGAAAATGCCGTCAACTCAACTGTCGGCGATTTGAGCCAGCTCGGCACCGGCAACAAAAACCTTTCTAACGGTTCAGAGGATGCGCCGAAAACGATTGTTGAAGCCATCAACAACATAGACCAGTCACTGGGCACCATCCACGGTCTTGCCGACAAATTGGGCGACCAGCACCAGGGCAACCTCGCTCAAGGTACCACCGTTGAGGAACACCTGACTTCGTTGGA
>CASFTO010000058.1 GCA_949297665.1 uncultured Alphaproteobacteria bacterium
GTAATTTTTTTCACTGGTAGATTTTTTGATTCTAACACCTAGTGAACAATTAGGCGTTGTTTCAAATTTATACGCCTGTTGATCGACTATTTCTTCGATTAGTGTCAAATAATTTTTGTCGTTTTCTATTGAATTCTCAGACATTAATGTACACCGTCCGACGGGCATCAATCGTATAAACTTGACACTTGTTGGATTAATAGCATATATTTGTTTAAGTAAATCCTGAATTAGTCTTTTATCTTCTGCAAGAGCTGGAAGAAGTGGAACATTTACTCGAAGATCGATTTTTATTCCACTTGAAACAAAACGCTCCAATGCTTTATAGTTATCTCTGTTATATTCATATTCACGAAAATCTTGCAATTTTTCATTACAGATATTATATGGTGTATCATAAGTTACTTCGCAGTTTTTGACAGTTCGAACAATTTCGTCAAAAGGTACCTTTTGAAGAGCACGACCTGTAGTTGTAACTGATACACGCGTAAAAGCCAATATATTATTAGCTTCTCTTATGACTTCTCGGTCTTCTGAAGAATATAGAGGATCTCCCCCCGAAATATCCAATGTATCTAAATGCCCATTAATGGTTGCTAGATTTCTTAAAATTTTTAATTTGGTTTCTTTATCAAGCTTATCTTTATTATTTTTTCCGCTATTAGTTGCACAAATTGGGCAATTATAGTCGCATCTATTTGTTATGTTCCATATAACGCGATAAGATGTTCCGATATCGAATCCTTTTGGATACATTTCGAAAAAGGCTGATTTGCTTTGTGTAATAAGAGATAATGAATCCATTATTTGTAAGACATCTCCATTATTTAGTTGTGTATCAACATCTTTGCCAAGTTCATATTTACTTTTCCATGTAAAATGAGAGCTATTTTTGGTTAAAAATTTATTTGCAACATAAGGTGCTGCAAAAGTAATATAGTAAAATCTATAATTAATTCTTAGCATTCCTATGTGATTGGGTTTAGCTTTAATTGCCACATAATCATTTTTTGTAAATGAATCATGCACTACTATTTCGGATGGATTTATTTCCAACTGGTCGGCAATTGCAAATGTAATATCTTTTAAAAAATCGTCTGCCTTTTTATTGATTAGATCGTCTGGATTATAATGGCAGTATGGAAGAAAAAAGGAATTCCAGCTTTGTGATTTATATACTAAAACTTTTGGTGTATTGTCAATCATTCTTTTAATAATAAAAATTGCTGTATATTCTTGGGAATCATATTGATCTGAAACAATTTTGTTGACAAACTTTACGGGATTATATAATGCAAATAAGCGTAAAAGAGCATAAATTGTCAAGCATAATGTTACAAAAGAAATTATAACTAGCAAAATATCCATAAATGGTAAATGCATAAAGAATTCAACAATACCTTCGTTATTTTCTTTTTTTGTTCTAATTGCTTCCTGAATAAGCGGAATGGAATCCCTAAAAACTGGTATACATGTCAAAAACGATGTTGCGAATGCTAAAATAGCAAGTTTTTTGTTAAAATTAGCATAATTTGCTACATTTTCAACGAGATATTTTGTTTTGATTGTTACAGTCGTGTCAATTATTTTTGATGCTGCTTTACGCTTTCGAAGCACCCTTTTAATGGGGTCGAGTAACATTAAAAAACCTCCTTCTGTTAACATAATAATTACTATATGGAGTTATTTATTCTCTATTTAGTATATATTTGATTTAATCAAAAAATTTACTAACTCAAACTTCGCACTGGAATAAGTGCCTGTGCACTTTGAAAATTCAATAAGTTCTGGCAATAAAATAGCATGAAACCGTCTGGTTTGGTATAATTGAATTGACCAAAAACAATTACAACCGGAGGCTCATGCTATGAATAACAGTATAACACAAGCGAACCAAAATGATAAGCAGATTTCAAAATCTATTAAAAGATTTTTTACGAGGTTCCATATCTCTTCCGCATTAAAGGCAGCCAATGCCTATAAGAAAAAAGGAATTCCTGTTGTTGAGGTCTTCCAGTACCTTTTCCTGCTGATTTTCTCTAACAGGAGCATGTATATGAGCCTGATTACCGGGCGTAACACCCCCGGTTTCGCGAAAGACACCGTTTACCGCTTTATGAAGATGCTCCAGATCAACTGGCTCCGTTTTACTACCCTGCTGGCATCCCGGATTATCCGGGACGCCATTGTACCTTTGGATTCCGGGGAACGTAAAAATGTTCTGATCATCGATGATTCCATGTTTGAACGGAACCGTTCCAAAAAGGTGGAATTGCTGGCAAAAGCTTATGACCACGCAAACCACAGATACCGTTTCGGTTTCCGTATGCTCACACTGGGATGGTCAGATGGCAGTACCTTCCTGCCGGTCAACAGCGTCCTGCTCTCATCGGAGAATAAAAAGAACCGGGTCAATGAGGCTGCCGCTGTCGATAAGCGGAC
>CASFTO010000059.1 GCA_949297665.1 uncultured Alphaproteobacteria bacterium
CACGCGTATCATTTAAGACAATTTTCGCGGAAGCATAATATTTATGGAGCTCGTCATTATCAATATACGTCCCCTTAACCATTTCTTTTGGGGCTTGATTTTCCCACCCTTCGCCAAACAACGCCACATCAAAGCCGGATTCTATTGCCCATTTGGCACTAACACGTTCATATCCGGGGCGCCCGACGAATAAAATATCATAAGCAGCGTTTTGGTCATATTCATAAAAGAACTTGCGTGGATTAGTAAACTGTGGAACAAAGATAGTTTTAATCCCAAGTTTTTCAATTTCTTTCTGATAAGAAGGCGAGGCAACTGCAACAAGCTGGAAATCCCATAATTCGGTTTGCAAAGACATCCAATCGGGTTCGGAAACATTTTTAAGATTGGTAAACTTCTGCATATTAGCTGTTTCCAAGGGATAATAAAGATACATCACATTGATTTTATCATTGTGAGGTGGTGGATTAAAAGGAACAAACCCATGCATATAGACATCAATTTTTGTATCAAAACTGTTTTGGGGATAAAAATCTTCCAGATAAGCCGGTTGAACAGAATAGCCGATAGTTTCAAAACCGTTTTTTAAGTCTTGTCCTAAAATATAATCTCCCCAAGAGAGCCAATTCTGTCCGGCAGAAATTTTAAGTCCGATATCTGCGGCATTTGCAGATATTGCAAAAGACAAAGAAAACAAAGATATCAATAATCGATTCTTTACAGACATTCTTAAGCCTTTTCATCACTAACATGCATAAGCGAATGTTGGGCATGTACATTAAATTTGAAAATTTTATAAATAAAATATAGCCCGATAGGAATAAAGATAATGGCGTAAATCCAGAAGATATCAATAACTCGAATACCGGTAGCTTCGCCTTCGTGTTCAAGCAAAAATTTTGGAGCCATGAGCATAATGGACGTCATAAGTCTTCCCGTCATCATATTAACCGAAGAAGAAAGCGAACGGATTTTCGGATTAATAAGGCGGTGTAAGCGGCTGATATGTGTAATGGTAAACATAAGTTGCAAACCGATACAAACGCATAAAAAGATAATAAAAAGCAAGCAATTCAGCGGAGAAATATGCCCCATCTTCATAAGGATGAAAGAGAGTGCGCAACCGATGATTTCCATAACAAAAGAGATATTACCGAGGTTGAATAAAGAAATACGTTTAGCCATAGCCGCGGCAAAATAGCTAAAAGAAGAGCGGATGAGGTTATTGATAAAAATAACCACGCCCATAACTTTGATGTAATCGAGCCAATTTAAGCTGATGAGATAATTCCAAACAACTTCACCAAAAACACGAGCATCCCAACCGATTGCGTCCGCCAAATCGGTGAGGGAAACGGAAGGGTTAATGCCGGAACTTTTCATTAAAGGTTGAAAGCTCCAGAAAAAGAAGTGCGACACTCCGACCATAAAACCGGAAAACAATACCAAATAGCAATATTTGCGCGATTTAAGGATATAGCGTACGGCCACCCAAAATCTCTTGAGTCTGTCCTTGAGTGAAATCACCAAATTAGCAGTCGGCTGATGCGCGTTAGGAAGCAGGGAAAGCAGTAAAATCGCAGTCGAATAGATAACAAATTCAGCAATCAATAAAAGGTGAGAACCGAGTTTTTCATAAAGTCCCGCACCGAGAAGCGCTGCGATTCCCGTACCGATGTACATGGCCGCGTTAAAATTAGAATAGGCTTTAACCATTTTAGCTTCTTCTTTATTTTTTTTCAAAATATCATAGATAAAAGAGGAAGAAACCGAATCAAAACAGGCTTTGGAACAAGCATATAAGAATTCACCGATAAGAATAATTTCAAATCCGCGGAAGAAAATCCACAAGAACAAACGTCCGAGAAAGAGAGAGTAAGCAGTAATGAGAATATATTTTCTGGGAAAAATATCGCCAAGGTAGCCGGCAGGAATTTCGAACAAAAAAGCAAAAAAGACAATCAAGCCTTGAATAAGATAGAAATCGCCGACGGTAAGTCCGTTTTCTTGATAAAAGAATAATAAAACCGGTAACAAAAATAATTGTGAACGCAAAAAAGCCGCGACGTTATACATACTTAAGGGAACAAAGGACAGATATTTACTCATCAAACTTTACTTTCTCTCTATCAAAAAGCCTTTTCCACATTTTCCGCCGCATAAAACGGAAATAATATGGAATAAATGTGCTTATTTGTCTTGTGTTATAGAATAGTTGTTATAGTATACGAATAAGGTTAATATAATTTTAAGGTAAGGACTATGGAAAAAGGTATTTACACACAAGAAGATAAAGAGTTCATGTGTTTAACCAATCAATCGCGCAATCCGTCTCGGATAAAAGAATTGGTAAATTATATAAAGCTGAACGGATACAAAAAGATAGGTATAGCCTCGTGTTTTTCGGTCAAGGATTTTGCCGAAAAACTGAAGAAATGTTTGGAACAAGAGAAAATAAATGCGGTTATTGTAAATTGTAAAGAGTCTGGATTGGAGGCCTCGGAATTATCACCGGAATTATCCGGAGCGTCCTGTGATCCCAAAGCTCAGGCGCAATATTTGAATAAAGAAAAAACAGATTTCAATATTAATTTCGGTCTGTGCCTGGGGCATGGAATTTTGTTTCAAAAATATTCTGAGGCTCCGGTAACAACTTTGTTGGTAAAAGATGCTTGTCACCAACATAACATCATGGAAAATTTTGTGTAAAGTATGAAAAAGCTGAGTTTATATATAGGAATAATGTTATTGGTCGGAATAGTAGGATACGCCGGCTATAAAGAACTATATCCCTATAAATATAAATTGAGCATTACAGCGATAATGAAAAATGAAAAGCCATATCTGAAAGAGTGGTTGGAATATCATATTTTACAAGGAACAGAGCATTTTTATTTATGTGACAATGACAGTACGGATGGGAGTAAAGAATATCTGCAGCTCTATATAGAAACAGGATTGATAACTTATATTCCGATGTCAGGAAAAAATCAGCAGTTGGTATGCTATGATAAAGTTGTCAAAGAATATGGAAATGAGAGCCGATGGATGGCGTTTATTGATTTAGATGAATTTTTGGTTCCGCTTCAAGCAGATAATATGGTAGATTTCTTGCAAGAATTTACTGATGTGGATGAAGTAAGTCTGCACTGGATGAATTACGGAGATAATGGATTATTTAAGCGTGAAAGCGGTTTGGTGACCGAGGCTTTTACGGCGCATGGTGCGAAATTGAATCATACGGTAAAGTCAATTGTTCGTCCGGATTCGGTTATTGATTTTAAGGCCTTTGGTTCAAATCATTATGTACCGGTAAAGGGTCGAAGTGTAAATGAATATCACAAGCCGGTCAGTTATATGTTGAGTTTTAATATCTCGGGGGATAAAGCAAGAGTCAATCACTATGTGACCAAATCGTTTGGCGAATTTATAAATAAAAAGCAAAGGGGACATCCGGAGGGAACTGCGATAGATTACAAATATTATTTCTTCCATAATGAAAATGATGTAAAAAATGATACGAGTATGCGGCGTTTTTTGCCGAAACTTAAAGAGCGCATGGACAACAGTCCTTTGGAAGATGTCGAAGTGCCGCAAAGTGAAGAACTGCCGGAAACTTTTGCCGATTATTACTTCACCCCCGAAGAAGCCGGTCAAATACTAAATCGAAAAGTTGCGGAGCCGATGAGTTTTTATGAAATAGAACAAGCGTATAATGAAAATCAACATCCGACATATATAAAAAGATAAAAAGGAAAAAGATGATAAAACTGGAAAATATAACCGTACAAGTCGCTTCAAAATTTTTATTGGAAGATGCGAGCGCCCAAATATCGGATGGGCAAAAGATAGGTATAGTCGGCAAAAACGGTTGCGGAAAAACAACATTATTTAGGGTATTGAAAGGTGAATTGGAAGTAAACAGCGGTGAAGTTCAATGTGGCAAAAATCAACTAAAAGCCTTTGTTGAGCAAGAGATAAAAGAAAGCGATTTACATAAGCCGATACTGGAATATGTTCTAAGCAAAGATAAAAAGTTGATAGAGTTAAGAGAAAAAGAAAAAACAGCCGCACCGGAAGATTTACCGGAAATTATGGAACAATTATGGATAATGGAGTCCGATTCGGCAGAAGCCAGAACCGCAGAAATTCTCGTGGGATTAGGTTTTAATCAAGAAGATTTAACAAAACCGGTAAAAGATTTTTCGGGTGGTTGGCAAATGCGATTGAATTTAGCCGGAGCCCTATTTCAGCGTTCGGATATTCTGTTTTTGGATGAGCCTACCAACCATTTGGATTTAGAAGCGATTGTTTGGTTGGAAAGTTATCTGCAAAAATATAAAGGAACGGTGCTACTCATCAGTCACGACCGAGATTTCTTGAATAATATATGCGAAGGTATTTTGCATTTTGAGGGAAAGAAGTTGGTACAATACGGCGGCAATTATGATACGTTTGCTCGTCAATATACGCAAAAGATTGAATTAGTAGATAAATTGATAAAAAAGCAAAATGAGCGAAAAGCGCACTTACAATCGTATGTAGACAGATTCCGTTATAAGGCCAGTAAGGCACGCCAGGCGCAAAGCCGTCTGAAAATGTTGGAAAAAATGGAGGATATAGCAGAAGTTGCGCAAGATAAA
>CASFTO010000060.1 GCA_949297665.1 uncultured Alphaproteobacteria bacterium
AGAGCTGTGTCGGTTTGCGCCAGAGCTGTATCTTCCTGCGCCAGAGCTGTGTCTTCCTGCGCCAGAGCTGTGTCTTCCTGCGCCAGAGCTGTATCTTCCTGCGCCAGAGCTGTGTCTTCCTGCGCCAGAGCTGTGTCTTCCTGCGCCAGAACTGTATCAACAATTTTATCAACAATCCCGTCTTGAGCATTACGAACAAGATTGTTTATTTTTGGTTCAAGCACCTCACGGTCAGATATTCCCGCAACAACCTTATCAGCATTCGTTACGGTTTGCGCCCTCGATGTAGAAACAAAGAGGTTGAAAAGCAAAAAAGCGCATCCTATATAACAAATAAAACTCTTCATAAAATTTTAGGTTGATTTAAAGATAAAATTAAGATATGCCTAAGATAATAATATCAGGTCAGACAAAAAGCAACAAACTTTTTAAGGAAAGACACATATAAAAATGAGAAAAAAAGCCGATATGTTTGAATACGATGAGCTATTCAGCGAGAAGTTACCGCAACCGCGTCGTAAAAAGAACGTTCAGCCGAAGAGGAACCGTTCAGATATGCAAGAAAAAGAAGATACCAACACATTAGTCGGAAAATGCCTTGTATATATCGGTCAAGACGGAAACGACACCTACAATCAAGCAGTGATATACATAACCGACTGCTCACCGGAACGAGTAAAAGGAATTATGATAAACAAGTTATTGTTTGGGAGTGCGGTGGTTGAGTGTCACAGCAAAGAGGACGGAGTGGAAAAAGAAACGCGCGGTGTGTATGAAGATTTATACCAAGGCGGGCCGGTCAATCCTGCAAATGGTTTTGTATTATTTCCGAGCCAAGGCAGTTTTTACAATGATCCGCACGCGGAGATACACGGCGAGATAGCGATATCAAGTTCGTTTGGCGTATTGCAAGACATTTTAGACGGAGAAGGCCCGGAAAAAAAGATAATTGCGATGGGTCACTGTGTATGGAACCGTGGCGAATTGGAGTGGGAAATATTCAACAATCGGTGGTTAATTGTGGAAGGCAACAGCAAATTGATTTTCGATACCAAATTTGAAGATAGATGGGAGCAAGCCAAATTAGCCAGCGGATTAAACCTAGGCAGTTATATTCCGCATATCGGCTTAGCCTAAAAGCACATCACCGCCTACGCCCCTTTATTAATTCAATGGTAATAAGCAGCATATATCAATAAAGATAGCCGATTTGCGCTCTCCGCCCGCGTATGAGCAAAGCGAGAATATCGTTTTTAAATATTTTATGCCGATTCGTCATATTCCATAGGCCGAAAGCAAAATTTGCGGATATTTCTAAATAGCCCCTATGCACCGAAAGTTCGAAAAGAAGCCATAACACAGCCCTCCTCACGTCATGAGAATGAGTTAAAAATTGGCATAAGCTGTTTGAATAAGAAAATCAGCATCAAATCAAAACAATCCCCTGCTCTGTATAGCCGTTAAGGTTATAAAAAAGAGCAGAGGATTTTTTTATGCATGAAAAGAAAAAAGGCTTGCGTTTTAAAGATTAAACTGTTAAAGAGTAAATCATTGCCGTTTTAGCTCAGTTGGTAGAGCAACGCATTCGTAATGCGTGGGTCGGGGGTTCAAATCCCTTAAACGGCACCAGAATAGGAAAGAACCGACAAAACGAAGGTCTAGGAGAAAGAATAAGAGAAATCCCTTCGCCGTGTCGGTTCTTTTAGTATTAAAAAGAGAATATTCTTCCATTCCAATTATTTACAAAGAAACATATATCTAAACCCCACCGCCCCACATAATCACTCCAAAATTGTTCTGACCTCATATCGTCCCTGTACATCAATATTTCCGGTAGCCACTCCCGTTAAGGTAAAAGCGTTAAATTGCGGGTAAGTATCTGCATACCAATCGTTAGAAGTTGTGGCTAGTTTGTAACGAGCATTGTGTGTATTATCAGGAACTATGAAAGCAGTTGTCATATCATCTGATAAAAAGAATCTATATGGGTCAGTTGTAGGAACTGCCTCCGTCGGTAATTGTATTGTTATATTAAGGTTTTCAAAAGTCTTTGTGTTTTTATTATACTTAAACGCATACACATTTGTCATTCCCCCAATGGTTAAGACACCTGTATCATTGTTGTAATCTATAAAAACCTTTTCAGTATTTATCAATGCTTTCAAATCTGGTTGTAAAGAAGCATCCTCAATCGGTAACATATCTTCATTAAATTTGTAAATCTGTAACAAATTCGAAGAGTTGGTTGTTATTAAATATTCGCCAGGCCCTACACCTGTAACATATTTTATATAATTTTGATATACTTCACTTGTACCTGATTTTATACGAGTGGCATTACCGTCTCCTATACTTATACCAGAATAGTACCCATAATCCCCATTAGATAAAGTGTAAAAGTATTTTAATCCATTAGAAAAAGCTCCGGATATGTTATTTGAAATTTTTGTAAATTCTAGAGCATTATTTACAATATCACCAGTATTGGCATCTATCGTTGCCGATCTTATGATTCCGTCAGCATCTTTATAAATAACAAGATTAGTATAGACGTATATTCCAACAACAGGTACACTTAAAGTATCATCTGTAATACAATTATATGTTTTATTAAGAGTTGATACAGCAACTGTATTTGAAGCAATCACTTTACCTTCAATATGTTTAAGATACTTTGTATTTGAAAAACTATTTGATAAGTACTGATATGACCAAGTTTTAGTATCAGAATTATAAATATAAAGTGGCTTCTGAGATGAACTTGTCATTACGACAATATTATTATCCTCGTTAAAGAAAGCGCACGCCGAACTAGAAGAATTATAACCTGCATATTCATAAGCAACGTTCTCATCAAGATTATGTTTATTGAGCCAAACCTTTTGATTGGCAACAATATCAGCACCTGTATTATTGAGGGCAAAAACAGTATCACCCGCATCATTTGAAGAATAAGTGGCATTAGTCAACCCCTTCATAACAAATCTCCCAACAAAAAAAAGACACCCAATCAAGGTGTCCGATTAAATTCCAAATAAAAGAAACCAACAAACGTTTCTCTGCGATACAAAAATAGCCTGTAATCGCGAAGACACAGGCAAAACAAAAGCGGCTTTGACAAACAAAACCGCCATTATAGAGAAGAGATAACACACCCCCGACAAGATGTCAATAGATTTGGCAACGGTTAAAAAAATATTTTTTTTCACGCCCGCCCGCCCCGCTACAACTTCAAAAAGAGTGAAAGTCCAATACGCCGCCCCGAACAACCCGCTCGCACAGCAGAAAATTCTCATTTCACTCCGCCCCGAACAACCCGCTCGCACAGCAGAAAATTCTCATTTCACTCCGCCCCCGCACAATCGGAAAGCCCTTTGCCGTAAAAAAAAAGATACCCGAGCCACCCCCGAGTATCTCTCAGCGAACTTCATCTCCCCGTCGGCACTCACCAAACAGAGAAAAGATTGCTTTTTCTTCTGACTCCGCCCGCCTAAATTCCGCCGACCAACATCAGCAGAAAATTCTCATTTCACTCCGCCCCGAACAGCCCCATTCGCACAGTGACCAAACAAGAACACCTCTTTTCACCTCCCCGTCACACCCGCAAACATTAATATTTTTCTTTTACAAGCGTTTCAGGCGCAAAATCAAACCATTATACTCCGATACGAAATCAAATTCCTCCTGAGTAATATCTTTTCCGATAATCGCATCACGTTCATTTTTAAGAATATCAACCTGTCCGTGGATTGTATACGGCAAACGTCCCTCATCAACCTCCGCGCTTAAGAAAGCAATTGTTTCGTCCAAGCGAACAATTCTGTCATAAACATCATACATTTCAAAGAGTTTCTGCGTTCTGACCAAAAACGCCAACGGATCCCAATTCATACGATTAAGTTGTTGCTTAAGATAAGGAGGACATTTCCCCGGAAACGGTCCGTTCACAAAATCAATCAACTGGGAAGAAGCCTTAGGCAATTTCAAAAGCTCCTGCGCCGTTAAAAGGAGGTGCATAAATTCGGTTTCATCAAATGTTTTAGAAATTCTGGTAATAAGAAATCTGGGAGTCTGTTCTTGCATAACTTTCCGTTGCAACACCACATTACCGATAACCAAATAAAGAAAGAAGCTCAACCCGACAGCATACAGAACCGGTTTAAGCAATTTCCGTTTTACAACTCTAAAAAATTTTTTTCTTCTGGTTACCTTCGTCATCACCAAAATTCCCCATTAGATTCGTCGACATCATACGGTAAAAAAATAAAATATGCAATAAAAAATAAAAACAACCTTTACGACAGCAATTTAGCGGAACAAAAGCAAATCAAACATTTACCATTCGCCGCAATCTAAACATCGGCAGAGCGAAAGCCCTGAGCAACCACATAAGTTTCCGGCGATTTTTCACGACTGGCATCAGGTTTATAATGAGAAACCTTGGCAAAACATTTTTTCATATCCGCCAGAAGTTCGCCCTCAGCCCCGCCTTGAAAAACCTTAGCAATAAAGATACCGCCTTCGTTCAAGACGGTTTTGGCAAATTCATAAGCCCCCTCAACCAGAGCGATAGTTCGCAAGTGGTCGGTTTGTTGATGACCGGTTGTGTTTGCCGCCATATCGCTCATCACAATATCAGCGCGAGCACCATCCAAAAGTTGCAATAATTTCGCATCTGCATCAGGTTCTGTAAAATCCTGACAAATAAAGGTCGCCCCGTCAAGAGGTTCGGTCGGCAAAATATCCAAACCGACGAGTTTACCGGTACCTTTAAGTTTAAGGGCGGCAATCTGCGACCATCCCCCCGGAGCACACCCCAAGTCAACAATCACCTTATTTTTACCCAAGAATTTATATTTTTCATCCAGCTGAATAAGTTTGAACGCCGCGCGAGAACGATAGCCCTGCCGTTTAGCTTCCGCCACATAAGGGTCATTGAGTTGACGCTCCAACCAGCGATTGGAAGAAGAGGTATGATATTTTGCCTCTTTAAGTTTAACGGCAAGCATTTTGCGTCCTCTGACTTCCTTAGCCGATTTCGTTAATTTAGCCATTTATTTGCTCCACTTTTTTATTTTATAAAAACATATCCACGACAAGACACACATTATCCGCGCGCCGCAAGCAATTACGCAGCCAATTCTGCCACAATAGCCTCCTGAGCGCTTTTAAGCGAAGCTGTCATATACTTTTGCCCGAGAGCACGATAGATTGTTCTGAAAATGATGCACGCCGCCACAAAGATAGGTGCGCGGTTCGGTCCGATATAAGGCGATTCGGAACGTCCTTTTAAGTCAAGTGTCAAAATCTTGCTAATGGTTTCATCTACCACATCTAAAGAAACGGTAACACCATCTGCAGCGAATTTATCATATTTCGGATGTTGTTTAATCCAAGAAACCAAACGCAGCGGCATGGAAGAAGTAGCGATAAGCGCCGCATTATCAAGATAATCAAACGCCTGAATTTTCTGCAAAAACGGTTTCAGATAATGCAAAACTTTTTCTTCCAACGCCAAAGCCCTTGTTTCATTATATTCGAACAGGTTAAACATTTCAGAAGAGTTACGAGCGCCCAAAGGAACGGAAACCGTCGCCAAGATTTCGGGATTATCAGAGTTTGTAGCAAGTGTCACTTCCGTAGACCCTCCGCCTAAATCATAAACGAGCAAATATTTTTTATCATGAGGAGCATTTAATTTTGCGCCCAAGAGGGTTAAGCGCGCCTCTTCAAATTCGCTGATAACATCAATATCGATACCGGAAGCCTGTTTAACATCGTGAACAAAATCTTTGGTATTAGAGCTCATACGGCAAGCGGCGGTAGCGATAGCGCGGTATTTTTTCACATTATAGAGTTTCATCATTTCGGAAAAATCCATAAATGAGCAGATAGCGCGTTCCATCGCCTGCGGGCAGAAGCAATGATTTTCGGCCAATTTTTCGCCCAAAGCCACATGTCTGACATCACGATAGACAGGTTCGCCCTTATCATCAACAATCAGCAAGCGATTAGAATTTGTGCCCAAATCCATCGCTGCGAAATAAGTTTTTCCATCCATTTTTTCTTCTTCCAAATCAGCCATAAGTCCCCCGACAAACTAAAAACCAAGTTTTTACAATCCTATACCATCAAATTTTATATAACAATCTCAACTTTTCTCTTATACACCGCTAGGTTTACCCCATACCTCGCCACAAACACCCTCCTTGCCAAGCCTTAAAAAAGCCCTCAATCAAGACTGTGCTCACGGCTTTAAGCTCCTACCATAAAGCACACAAACACCCCCTTGCCTAGCCTTAAAAAAGCCCTCAACCAAGACCAAGCCCACGGCTTTTAACCACATCTTGCCACACACCTCTCCAAACCCCCCTTGCCAAGCTTTAATAAAGCCCTCAACCAAAACCGTGCTCACGGCTTTTAGCCTCATCATGCCACAAACTCCCCTTGCCGAGCCTTTAATATCGCCTCAACCAAGACCAAGCCCACGGCTTTAAGCCTCATCATGCCACAAACTCCCCCTTGCCGAGCCTTAATACCACCCTCAACCAAGTATGAGTTTGCGACTTTTTAATCCTTCTCCGCCACAGATTTAATAAGCTATCACAGTTTTAATAAACTATTGCATCACCGTTTTTGGCGAACGAAACGCATTGTTTTTATGCGTCCGTCGATCAAAAGGAAACCGCCCGCCTCTGCGATTCTTTTTATGATGATGCGAAGCGTTGGATTTTTGCGCATGCATCAGGTCCAACAAGATACCCTCGCGAATACCACGATCCGCCACGGTAATTTCGGAAATCGGCCAAAACGTCATCAGCGCTTCAATAATAGCGCAACCGGCAACGGTCAAATCGGATTTAGATTGTCCGATACAAGGATGCTTACAGCGCCCTTCAACGCCCATGGTTTTGATTTTGTTAATGGTAAATTCAATATCCGGAGCGGAAATAGCAATCCCGTCCACGGCAGAACGGTTATAGCGCGGCAGTTTCAAATGCACCGCCCCGATAACGGTAACCGTGCCGGAAGTACCGATAACTTGAATTTCCTGATTAGCAATAGCCTGATAGATTTGATGTTTTTCTTCAAATTCCTGCAAAATCGCCTGCGTGCGTTCCACCACGGTAGAATACTCAAGCGTACTCATTTCGTGTCCGGCAAACGCCTCGGAAATAGTAACCACGCCATAAGGAAGCGAAACAAAACCTTCAATAAACGTCTTGCCGTTATCGGTCACGCGCGCCAGAGAGATTTGCGTCGAGCCCCCACCGATATCAAACACCAACACCCGTTTGATATTACGATTTAAGAGCGGCAAACACCCGACAACGGAAAGTCTGGCTTCTTCTTTAGAAGAAATAACCTCCAAATCAATACCGGCTTCACGCTTAGCCATTTCCACAAACTGCGCCACGTTTTTTGCTCTGCGACAAGCAGCAGTCGCCACAAAACGGCTAGCGGCAATCGGCATATATTCATCAATCACGCCTCGACACACTTTAAGTGCTTGGATAGTACGTCTCATTGCTTTTAAGGAAAGTTCGTTATCCTGAATAATCCCCTCGCCCAAGCGCACGACTTTAGAAAAAGTTTCCACCACACGAAAAGAAGTCGTCGTCGGCGTTGCCACCACCAATCGACAAGAGTTCGTCCCCAAGTCAATAGCGGCATAATTATTTTGCGTTAGAGTTGGATTTCTATCGCCTTTACGAATTTCCCCTCGAGATTTATCGTGCGTTTTCACCTGAGGCAACACCACCGGCACCACGTTGGGATTTTTCAAAAAAGCGTTTTCGGCAAATTGATATACGGCTCTTTCATCAGCACCGCTGCGTCCGTCGGTATTTTTAGTAGCTTTATCGTTAAACCGACGTTTTTTCGGTTTACCGGCATTATTTTTATTATCGTTTCCCGGTCGTCCGTTAAATTTAATCATTTATACTCCAAGCACCTGCCGCGACATTTCATCGCAACGGAGTTCAAGGCTTATTCGCCGTACATCTCCGCGCGTACGATTTGTCTTAATTCATCAATACAAATCAGTTTATGTTTCTTCTCATCAACATAATACCAATACGCCCAACCGTTACAAGTGGTAGAGTCCTGCGCCATAGCCCCCATCTGGTGGATAGAGCCGGTTTCATTTTTAAACTTAACGGTACCGTCTGAGCGTACAACGGCTTTATGTCTCTTTTTCTCATCGTATAACACATCTCCCGGAGAAATCAAGCCCCTTTCTATCACTGCACCAAACGGCACGCGAGGCAGTTTGCGTTTACAAGTATATTCAAGAGCCGCGCTGTCTGGGCTGAGGTGCACCTGAGCCAAGCGTTCACGAGCCCCCTGAATATAGGTAACGTCTTTTTCGATACCGATAAAATTGCGCCCGAGACGTTTAGCGACCGCGCCGGTTGTACCTGTTCCGAAGAACGGGTCCAAAATAGTATCCCCGACATTAGAAGACGCCATAATCACACGATAAAGGAGTGCTTCGGGTTTTTGTGTCGGATGAAGTTTTTCGCCGGTTTCATTATTTTTAAGTCTTTCTTTACCGGTACAAAGAGGGATTTCCCAAGTTGAGCGCATCTGCACATCATCGTTCATCGCTTTCATCGCCTCATAATTAAAGGTATATTTAGCCTTAGGATTTTTCGTAGCCCAGATGAGGGTTTCGTGTGCATTGGTAAAGCGAGTACCTTTGAAGTTCGGCATTGGATTGGTCTTGTTCCAGATAATATCGTTTAATATCCAGAACCCCAAATCTTGCATAATATAGCCGACACGAAAGATATTGTGATACGAACCGATAACCCAAATAGTTCCGTTCTCTTTCAAGATTCGTCTGGCTTCAATCATCCAAGCCTTGGTATAGCGGTCATATTCGGCAATACTTTCAAAGCTGTCCCACTCTTCATAAACCCCTTTAACATCGGTATTATCAGGGCGTTTCAGCGCTTCACCGAGTTGCAGATTGTATGGCGGATCAGCAAAAATCACGTCAATGGAGTTGTCGGGAATTTTCTTCATTGTTTCGACACAATCTGCGTTAATAATAGAGTTTAAAATATTTTCCAAATTATAATTACTCATCAGGCAATCCTACTAATATCTCAATGTCTGCAGTATAGTTCGGATTAGTTAGCATAATCTTAACAAGCACAAACTTTTTTTTCGAGATTTAATAGCCCTCTGAAAATGAATCAAAAAAACATTCCCAACCAAAAAAGCACAAAAAAAGCGGAAAAGTTTTCACCCTTTCCCGCTCTTTTGTCATAAAGCCGATTTACATTGTAAAGTTAGCGCAATCAGCATACCCTTGCAAAACACTCATACAAATGACACTATTTACAATCTCTGCGTCAGGAGTACGCTGTTTCACACCATGAGCCAAAAACTTCAAACTACTGTTGATTTGCGCATGCGAGCGTTTTTTTCTCTCAATAAAGAGCTCCTTACCACCGTCCCATTTGAGTTGTAATCCCGTCACCGCGGTAAAAACCTTTTTGACGGCATCAGCATTCGCATATTTTTTATCGGCAAAGAAAAGTCGACATTTAAGCCATTCCTTTTCAACCCCGACAAGTCGGATATCCGCTCCGGTATCAACCATGCTGTCCGCTATTCCCTTTAAGATGAGAAGCGTATCGGGTTTCATATCCAAAACGCCATGAAATCTCTGCCAGACACAATCATCTTGCTGAAGAGCACCGCCAGCCACGTCAAACAACAAAAAATTCTGAAGTTCACTCACGGTTTGAAAGAAATGTTCTTTTGTTTCCTTGCTACAATCACGGCCGACATAATACCCCAATTCAAAGGTAACCACGTTATCTTCACAAGAAAAATGACGCAAGAACACCATTGAAGAAAGCAAAACCCGAACAACATCATAAAGACCGCTACTTAAAAAAGACAAAGAGGAATTGCGCTTTTCGTAATACTTGGACTGCATCTTGTCAGCAATCTGCTTTTTATAAGCCAAAGATTGCTCATAAGCTGCACCGCTGATACAATGCTTCGCAATAGTTTTATACATCTTTTCTACAGCTTGTTTATCTTGCAAATCTGCATCCTTGCGTATTGCATCCTGAATACAAGCCTTAGGATCAAAACATCGTCTAATCCCATCAAGTTCAATGTTCCTTTCAAAATTTTGTTCAAAGTTTCTTTCACAATTTTGTTCAAGGTTTCTTTCAAAAGTTCTGAAATTTTCCATAATTTCTCACCGGCATTTTTATAGAGACGCTATCCCACAGCATTCCGGCACACTCTTTTTTGGTTAAACATTTAAGATATAAGAAGTTATTACCGTAGTCATAAGGTACACGCCCTAAGTCCACAATAATAAACAGATTTTTATGAATACGAAACGGATAATAACACACTATTTAGACAAATTCAACAAAAAAAACATCACGAAACAAAAAAAATACGAAATTAATCACAAAAAAGCGAGAAAGGCTCAACCACCTTTCCCGCTTTCAATAGGAGCACACTCAGACATTTCATCCGATGCGGACTTATACCATTCATAACCAACGGCATAAAACTCTTCAGGAGCTTCATCCTCATCCGATGCGGGCTTATACCATTCATCACCAACAGTATAAAACTCTTCAGGAGCTTCCTCCTCATCCGATGCGGGCTTATACCATTCATCACCAACAGTATAAAACTCTTCAGGAGCTTCCTCCTCATCTGATGCGGACTCATACCATACACATCAACAGGACGAGCATTTTCGGGAGTTTCCGTAGAAGCGCCGTTCTGCCCGTATTCGTTTCCGACAAAATTCTTATGACTTCCCTTTTTTCCGGATTTCACCTCAAAAGGTTGGTTAATAGATTCTTCAAATTCATAAGCAGGATTGTCAAACCCCTTAAAATTTTCCAAACCTTCCAAACTTTCAAAACCATCAAAATTTTCCATAATTTCTATCCGGTATTTTATAGAGACGCTATCCCACAGCATTCCGGTACACTCTTTTTTGGTTAAACATTTAAGAAAAAATTATTACCGTAGTCATAAGGTACACGCCCTAAGTCCACAATAATAAACAGATTTTTACGAATACGAAACGGATAATAACACACTATTTAGACAAATTCAACAAAAAAAACATCACGAAACAAAAAAAATACGAAATTAATCACAAGAAAAAATTTTCTTAATTGCAAAGTAAAAGAAAGAATTTATAATAAGCCAAACAAGACCGAAAGGAGCCGATTGATGAACAAGTATTTATTATTGCTAAGTTTAAGTTTGCTTGCAACCCCGACAATAGCGCAAACCAACGCGCCGACACCGGAAAAGCATCTTCCGACCATAACCGCGCCCGCCCCCGAAGAAGGCATAGCGGCAAAAGCCTCAAAAAACAAGCGTTACGCCACAGCGCCCCTGCCCGAAAAAGAGTTAATAGATAATAAGATATACTTTTTTGCACATTCGATGTGTCCTGCCTGTAAAGACGCGTTTATATATTTTGAAACATATCATCGCAATTTAAATATACCGATAACGGATGTAAAATATCATGAAAATCTGGAGTTATACAAACAATGCGTAAAGAAGTTTAACATCAGCAATGACAACCTACACCTACCGTTAATCTGCATGGGCGACCACTACATCATGGGGTGGGATGACGCAAGAGCCGAACAAATCTTTGATGAACACTTAAAAGATTTCCAAAAAAAGCAGCAAGATGCGGAACATATCGCGATATCGGATGCGGTAGACGAGCGAGTCGGCAAAGACCGTCCTCAACCGAAAGAGATGTTACCGGCCGGTAAAATGCCGATAGAAGTACCGACCTTAGAGGAAAACAGCGCCAAAAGTGAGAGTATCGCGCAAAGTCTTGAAAAGCTGAAAGGTTCCGAACCGATAGAACCGACGGCAATCGTGCGCGAAAAAAATAAATAAAAAGCATATAGCGGTCAAAAGAGCCCTCAAAATAAGCCCGAAAAAAACAATAAGAGAAAGGACGCCATGTTAAGCGACATAGAGATATCAAACCAAGCAAAACCGTATACAATCAATACGATAGCCAAAAGGATTAATTTAACATATAAAGATTTGGAGTGCTACGGCAAATATAAAGCTAAAGTAACACGCGCCAAATTGCGCGAAATAATGACCAATCCGAAGTATAGCAACGGCAAATTGATATTGGTAACGGCGCTGACCCCTACATCGGCGGGCGAAGGCAAATCGACGGTATCCATCGGCTTGGCGGATGCGTTGCACAGATTAAAAAAGAACGTCTGCTTGTCGTTGCGCGAACCGTCACTCGGCCCGTGTTTCGGGATAAAAGGCGGCGCGACCGGCGGCGGAATGTCGCAAATTGTACCGATGGATGAGATAAATTTAAACTTCACCGGAGATATTCATGCGATAACCGCGGCGAATAACTTGCTCAGCGCGATGATAGACAATCATATCAAATTCGGCAATGAGTTGGATTTTGATATTAAGAAGATACGTTTTCGTCGTTGTGTGGATTTGAACGACCGCGCGTTAAGAGAAGTAACGATAGCGCAAGGCGGGACACTAAACGGCAGCCCGCGCACGGAACATTTTAATATATCGGTCGCCTCGGAAATCATGGCGATATTGTGTTTAGCGGAAGATTTGAGCGATTTAAAAGCCAAAATCAACCAAATGGTAATCGGCGAGAACAGCAAAGGCGCCCCGATATATGCGAAAGATTTAAGAGCCACCGGCGCAATGGCCGCGATATTAAAGGATGCGATACTGCCGAATTTGGTACAAACTTTGGAAAGGACACCTGCGTTTGTGCATGGAGGACCGTTTGCGAATATAGCGCACGGCACCAGTTCGATAATAGCGGCGAGAACGGCGCTGAAATTGTCGGATTATGTAGTAACGGAAGCCGGATTCGGAGCAGATTTGGGTGCGGAAAAGTTTTTTGACATCTTCGGCAGAAAGAGCGGACTGTTTCCGGATGCGGTCGTATTGGTGGCAACGGTACGCGCGTTAAAGATGCACGGCGGCGTGAAAAAGGAAGATTTATCGGAAGAAAATATCGATGCGATAAGAGCAGGTTTTGCCAATTTACGCAAACATATCGAGAATTTGCGTCAATTTGGGGTAGAACCGATAGTAGCCATCAATCGTTTTACGAGTGACAGTATAAGAGAACTGCGCGTTGTGCAAGGATTATGTTTGCAAGAAGATGTGGAAGGGGTTATTTCGGAAGGTTGGGAGAAAGGCGGCGAAGGCTGTATAGATTTAGCCAAATCAGTAATTAAGCGCATCAAATTGAATCAAAAGTTGAACAACAAGCCGCACGTTTTATACGAAGATAGCCTGCCATTAAAAGCCAAGATAGAAAAAATCGCCACCACGATATACGGCGCGAAAGATGTCAGTTACACGGCGGCGGCGGAAGCCGAGTTGGGCAAATTGACCGAATGGGGATATGGCGATTTGCCGATATGCATGGCCAAAACGCAAAATTCGATATCGCACGATAAAAATTTGTTAGGAGCACCGAGCGGATACATATTTCCGATAACGGAGATAAGATTATCGGCAGGCGCCGGTTTTGTGGTAGCGTTATCGGGTGAAATAAGCACGATGCCGGGATTACCGAAACATCCTGCGGCAATGGATATAGATGTAGATGATAACGGCGTAATAAGCGGTCTGTTTTAACAAACAAGAAGATAAAGCAAGATATAGCAGGGTAACAAAGCCGCCAGAGATTAACGAGAACGCGGCATGGTTTTATATCGTCCGCCGATAAAGATGACCTCCCCACTCCAATTACGAGCATTACCAAACCCAAAGCGTCGCATCTGCGTTTCATCCCAGAAAAAGACTTTTTTAACCCCGTTCATATCGCATTGCTCAAAATTAACCGAACTACAACCTGCAAAATTCATACATTCAGGCAGATTGTAAGCATAATTTAAGCGCACTTCCGCCCCTCTGCGAAAAGATATATCCTCATACGGCGACAAATCGCAATTTTCGAGCGATAAGAAGCTGCAATCATGAAAATTAACTTGTTCAGGAAGATTTTTCGCCCCTTTCAAGGTAACCGAAGCGCCCTCCATAAAAGTAAGAGTATCGAATTGCATCAAATTACAATCTTCCAAAGTCACATTGGGCGATTTGGAAACATCAAACCGCTCGGGAAATGAAAATACGCGAAAGAAGTTAATAGTAGTCCCCTCCAAATCAAACTCGGCATTTTTAGGAAGTTTGGTATTGAGGACCACGAATTTTTTGGGTTTAACCACGCGCATCCGCTTGGGTAAAGCAAACATAGAGCTAAAACTAAGTTCCTCGATATTTTGAAAATTAAAATCCGTACATTTTGAACAATCAACGACAAAAAAGCGCAATGCGGTCAAATTCTCATAATGCGTACGCGGCGGAATATTGAAAGCCTTAAAAAAACGCACCTCTGCCCCTTTTCTGAACTTAAGTTCCTCAATTCCATCAAAATTCACCTTAGTAAAAGACAAATATTTACATCTGGAAACATCAAAGGAACGAGGCAAATCGGATATAGCATCCAAGGTAACCCTTGCATTACGACTAAAACGCAGTCTATCCAAATCGGACAAACTGCAATTTTTAATTGTTACGTCGGCGCAATTATAGAAAGAAGACTTTTGGGGGATATGTCGTACGCTATCCATTACGACTTTAGCGCCAAGAGCAAACATCAGAGGCTTACAATTTTGGATATCTGTATTTACAATTTTAACATCTGCGGGATTAGCCAGATTAAACGAGTGAGGTAAATTTTCGACTGTATGAAATTCCACTTTTCCGCCTTTTTTAAGGAAAATCTGCTCCACCGCGGACAAATCTGGATAAAGCAAAGTAGCGTCATCGACTTCAGTCAAATCAAGAAATCGCGGAAAATCTATTACACCTTCCAATTCCGCCTTTTTATCGATAATCCGCACCCCGGTATAAGCGGATAAAAAAGGATTTTTGCGCACTTCGTCCATTGTTAATAATTTAAGTTTATCAGCTTTATTTCGATGAGAAAAAATCCAATAAGATTTTTTTGTATCAATAACTTTAGCAAAAGAAGGCATATAATGTCCATCAAAAGCCAAATCATGTCCGATTTGGCAAATATCGTCAGGTTGTTCACGTTCATTAAATGTCGCCAGCACCAAATCTTCGAACTTAACCTGTTCGGAAACTGGCAATTCTTTGATACATTGGAGCATATCTTTGATATAACGCGGATTATTGGTAGATTTAAGGACTTCCAGACAAACATCGGGAGTAATAGGATCTTTAGGGAGACGTGTTTTTTTATCAGGAGAGAGTCTCCCTTTTTTATAGGGCATAAGGAGATTTTCCATAGCCAAAGAGGATTTAAAGTATTCAATATCAACAAACATATATGTTCTCCCCTATCTTCCGTCTTTAACCTTTGCCGCAACCAAAGCCAAGTTTAAGTCATGCTGTTCATCGGCAAAAACAATTTGTCCGGACCAATTTTCAGGTGTTTTAAAATTAAAAGAGTTCATCTGTTGGCGATTTTTAAAAATAAATTTCTTGGAATTTTTAAACATATCGTCGGAAACATTTTCCGCAAAATAAACATTTTTACAGTTAGAAACATCAAGTACCTGCGGATAACTTTTCACATAAGCAAAACTAACAAATTCGGCATTATTAAAATGTATCTCATTGAAATGTTTCAAAACACAACCTCTAAAATTCACCTTTGAGCAATTAGCCACATCGAGGTCATCCGGCAGAGCGGTAGAGTTCAAGAACGAAACTTCAGCCCCGTCTTTAAACTTTAAGTTATTAAAAGCGGACAAATCATAACTGTTAAATTCAACCTTAGCACAATTAGAAACATCCAAGTCATCGGGCAATCTGTATTTTTTTCTATCCTTTGGAAGACTACCCATAACATCAAAGCAAACAGAGGCGTTTTCTTTAAATTTCAAATGTTTCAGATGAGAAGTATCCGTATACTCAAACACAACATTATCACACTGGGAAACATCAATATTTTGAGGAAGTTCGGTAACACGAAACGAAACATCGGCATCTTGAGCAAACTTCATCTGTTCAAAACCATGTAAATCCATATAGCTAAACTGCACTTTAGCGCAGCGGGAAACATCAATAATTTTCGGCAAATTTTTAATATCATCAAACTGAAGCCTTTCCGTATTAAGACAAATGAGTTTTTCATATTCCCCCAAATCTCTATGCCCCCAAAACTCGTTAGAGCTGACCAATCTTCTAGCCAAATGCGACGAAGAACACAACCCTCTCCCTTCTCTAAGCTGTTGCACTTCAGTAAATTCATCCGTCCAACCGTATTTTTTTACAAAACTCTCGCCAAGTTCAACAATTGCCGTCGGTTGCTCACGGTTATCAAAACAAGCGAGAATAACCTCTTTGAACTGCACCTGCTCGGCGGGTGGCAATTCGGCGATACATTGAAGCATATCTTTGATATTTCGCGCATAATTGGTGGAACGCAAAACTTCCATACAAACTTGAGGGGTAATCTTCTCTTTAGGAAGGCGCGTTTTCTTATCAGGAGATAGCCTACCTTTTTTATAAGGAGTTAAAAGGTTTTCAATAGCCAATGCACCTTTAAAATCTTCAATATCGACAAACATAAGCATTCTCCCCATAATCTATATAAGAAAAGGATAGCACAAATCCGGAATATGCGCAACAAGAAAAATGCCCCTTTTGCCGAGTCAATAGGCAAAAATTGCCGGAAAGCTCGGCACCATACAATGTTATATATTTTTTTTAAGCGGTTCCCTTTACAACAAAAGCGCGTCAAAAAAACAAGCCTCCAAGTTGAACAGAGGTTCAACTTGCCCCGATAGGGCAATCATACATTCGCCACAAGTTCGCGACAATCGGCATTTAAGCGCCCAATCTCCATCCACTCCCCCTTTGGTGAGGAAATAGGAAACGCTCGGCAACAAAGGAGAAGTTGCGATTTTTAATCACACACCGCCCCAATGCTCCCTTTGGTGAGGAAATAGGAAACGCTCGACAACGAAGAAGTGATTTGCGAATTTCAATCACTCACCGCCCCAATGCTCCCATACTAAATTAATGGCAACAAGAGAGAAATCCGTGCGTTACGCCCTCCCGCCGCATAAAGAACTAAGTCGACGGCAACAAGTTGCCCAAGTTGCCCAAGTTGCCCCTCGCCACATAAAGAACTAAGTCGACGGCAACAAGTTGCCAAATTTTACCCTTTGTAAGTTGCCCAAGTCAACGTGCACAAGTGCACTTTGAGATGGATAGAAGTAGATGTCCCCCGACGGGTAGTCTCCCGAGGAGCACGAGCAAAAAATAAGCGTGCACAAGTGCACCGTGACGCGACGAACCATCTACGATTAGACGCTCCTCACTCTAAAAAGGAGGAAAATTTTGGATAGATAGAGATGGGCTTAAGTCAACGGCAACAAGTTGCCCAATAAAAGACATAATAATAGCTTCCATAAGCGAAATCAAT
>CASFTO010000061.1 GCA_949297665.1 uncultured Alphaproteobacteria bacterium
AGCAAGAACTGAGCAACAAAATACAGCTCAAAATAAATAATAATCTTTTCATAACACATAAAGGTTTTAGGTTCATAATAATTGTTAATTGGCTACATCTTATTACTAAATTTCCTTTTGTCAAGTTTTTTGTTTATGAATTTAGCGATTTTAAAAAGCAAAACGCCCCTTTCTTGAGAGGCGTTTATTAATTGCTTGATTGCTTTAACAATGTAATTCTTGGCGGAATTTTTTATATTCTTCTTCCCAGCCATCTTCACCACCACCGTTAATTTCCATGTAGAATCGGGCTTCTTCCAGTTCTTCATCTGTTAATCCGCCCTTTTTATGTGCCTTTTCGCGGTAATAATTCAGAACTTTTTCTCGTTCCTTGCGATAAAATGCTGAGCGTTTCTGACAATAATCAGCAAATTTTTCTTGTCGTTTGCTTTCACAACGAACATCTCCTATCTTTGCTATGATTGCGGCAAGCAGAAAAAGAAAGAAGGCTAATAATAAAATCCCCCAAACATCTCCTCCGCAACACTGAGCATTCAGCAGTACGGAACTACTCATAATAAAATTTTCCATAAAAATATATCTTTAATTGTTAAACTGTTTATGGTTATATCCGTTTTAAAAAATTTTGTCAACTTTTTTAACGAATGAAGTTGGTTCTGGCTCCTTTTTCCGCCTCAGGGCTTTGAATTCCTAACTTTTTCCCCTCCTCTATCAACTTCAGAGCCCAGGCCATATTCTTACCTAAATTCCGCATCGTCTGCATTCCCTCTGCATCTTGCTTTACTTCTTCCGGCGTATTGCCATGCACTTCGTTCCAGTATGTTGACGATATTACCGGCATATTGTTAATCGTAAAATACTTATTTATCACATCAATTGACGCTATCGTTCCGGCTCTTCTGGCTGATGCTATGGCTGCTCCAGGCTTATACGCAAATGCAGCTCCGCCTGAGTAAAACGCACGATTTAGCACACTCAACAATCTTCCTGACGGATGCGCATAATATACCGGTGTGCCGAAAATAAAGCCATCGGCGCTTTTTGCCTTCTCTACCAACTCATTTACAATATCATCCGTAAACACACAATGTCCCAATTTACGGCATCCACCACAACCAACGCAATCTCTGTACGCATTGGCGCCAAGTTGAATAATCTCGCTCTCTATTCCCTCTTCTTTCAATACCTTAGCTACTTCACTCAAAGCTGTATAGGTGCAGCCTTCTTCATGCGCACTGCCGTTTATCATCAATACTTTCATCTTATCTTCTCCTTTCTTTTCCCTTATCTGTTTTTTCTCTTTACACGCCGACAACAATGTCGTTCCGCCCAGTGTCATCAGCGAATTGATTATAAATTCACGCCGATTCATATTCGTCCCTTTTTTTCTATTTGACTGCTTTTATTTAGCCCCATATCTACCAAAATCCGCAATATTTCTCTTCACTTATCTCCTTTTTTGTGGGTAAATCGGTTTTGTTAAAGACTTTTTATGCTTTTCTCCACTATATTCTACTCGTTGATTTTTTTATTTGGGAGGTATTATGAAAAAATTTGTTCTTGGCGCGATGATGGCGCTTTCTGCTTCTTCTGTCTGTGCTGCTGATATTAAATTGCCCGAACCGACTACTTCCGGCGGTATCCCTCTTATGGATGCTATTGCCGCGCGACGCTCCGGACGTACTTTTGATACAAAAATGCTATCTGATAAACACTTATCCGATTTGCTCTGGGCTACTTGGGGAATCTCTTCCGAAGACGGTAAACGTGTTGTCCCGACTGCCAGAAATCGGCAAGATATTGATTTATATGTCTTGCTTCCCTCCGGTTCTTATATCTATGATGCTAAAAATAATGCTTTGAAACAACTCGGCTCCGATGATTTACGCTATATCTTAGCTAAAGATCAAAAATTTGCACTTGATGCTCCTGTGCATCTTTTATTCGTTACAAAAGATAAAAAATATGGCGAAATGCACGCCGGTTCCATGTATCAAAATGCTAGCCTCTATTGCGCTTCCGAGAACTTAAAATGTGTCGTACGCGGACTTTATGACCGTACAGAAATCAAACAAGCTCTCAACCTTGACGGCGATACTGAAGTGGTTATGACCGAAGCTGTCGGTTATCCGAAAGCTCAATAATCTACATCTTTATCAAAATTTCACCCGTATTCTTTTGAATACGGGTGTTTTTTATTTAGACTTCTCGTAATTCAAACAGTTCCTTGCCGACGCCACATAAAGGACATACCCAGTCATCTGCTAATTTTTCAAACGGAATGTCTCCGTCATAAACATATCCGCATACCGTACATACCCATTTTTTTTCAGACAAACCTGCTTGGAGGCTCCCTTTTGACTTCATTTCTTCATCCTCTTTCTTTATTGATTGATAGGCCATCTTTACTTTCTCCTTAAATCCATTTCTGTAATCATGATACGTCAGCGGTTCTTCCCCTTTTTTACAATCAAAGGCATCTTCTACCTCGGCTATAAATAAGGTATTGTTCGGAAAAACCTCTTTACTTACGACACGGGCGCGTATCTTCGCCATTGCCGTTGATAAATATGGTAAGTCATCTCTGATTTCTTTTACCACATTATTCCACTTGTCTATATCGCGACTGCTTTGATAACCGAAATTTGCTACCACAAGAGGATCTGTCGATTTGGCCAGAACACTTATGGAAAAAACTCCGCTTTCTTCTATCGCCTGCTTCGTATAACTACTGTTCATACACGATAAAATTATCATGTCGGGGCCCATGGCGACTTGCGAAACGGCGTCTACCAGCGAACCTACATATCTCTCATTTTCTTTTGCTCCCAAAACGTATAATCCATTACTTAGAGCAAACAGCGCTTCTTCTTCTTCCATTACTTCTCCTTTGACTTCTTAAATATAACTTTATTCTCGGTTTTCAATATATATCCTTCCCCTTATTCATGTAAATCTATTAAATAGCGGTCAAAGTCTTTCGCAGCTCTCCCTGACCACCCCATAAAATACTTGTCGCCAACACATATCACCGGGGCCAATATACGCGTAAAATTAAACTTCTTGGCGCATTGTTTTAATAATGCCTGCCCTTCTTCCGTTTCTATATTTACTCTGACAACATCCGGACGCGTAAAATATCTCTCGTTTATATATTCAAGCGCTTGGTTGCATATCGGACAGCCCTCTAAATATAAAACATAGGCTTTATTGTCTTCTAACGCGGGAAGTTTCTTTTTACCCGCTTCCGCCGCCGGCGTGGTTATTAAAACGGCGGCTATTATTAAACTTAAAAATCTTAACATTTTACTTGCTCCTTCATTGCTAAATTATTTATTTTAAACACTTTGTTATATTCGCTGTCTTGCCTTAATGCGTATATCCTGATAAGCATACATTCTTTAACATTTGCCACGGACGCTTGGTTTGACGATTGCGTATCGCAATTATCCTTCCCGCATCTACGGGCTTAAATATCGGAATTATTATTTCTCGAATTTCTCCTTCTTGCATACTGCTCACATCTTTTAATTGAGGATAAAAAATCTGGCGATTTATTGCCAGATGAGTTGATTTGTGTATAACCGACATATTGGTAAATGAATGTACTTCCATTGATTCGGAACCCGATAACGGAAAAATGTGATGAACGTCCAAATCCGGTGGCAAATAGCCTTTTTTAGCCTCTTCTATTTCTTTTTCTTCCAATACGCCGTCAAACCATCCGCTGTATGCTAAATATTGAATAAACGCTTTTTTGACGCGGCGATCGTAAAATTGACGGTGGCGCTTGCTTTTTTCCGGTGAAATCTTGGTGTACAACACTTTTTTATATTTCATCCTTGCTCCCTCTCTTTTTCACTCCCGCTTTAGGATAACGCACTCTCGCCTAATTGCTATTTTTTTCTTGTTTTTTCTACAGCTTTATTTTCATTTACTTCATTTTAACTTTTTATTGACTATTTATCTTGTGTTTTTGATGAGGTGTGATATGGCGAAAAAGGATATTTTAACTAATGCGGCGCAGAAATTTGCCGCGAAAAAAATTGCTTTGCGAAAATTGATTTTGCGAAAACTGACACAGGGTAAAGCTACTGTTCGGAAAATCGCCGGTTTAGGCGCGGTGCTTTTTTTGCTTTCCGCTTGCCAGGTTGCGCAACTCACTACTCTTTATTCCGATGATACTTCTTTTGAAGAAAACGGTATTCGGTATGATGCCGCTCATAAACCGATTACCGGTGTTTATCAAAATTATGCCGATAATATGCAACTTAAAGAAGAAATCCATTATGTTAACGGCAAAATCAGCGGCCTTTATAAGGCTTTTGACGTTAACGGAAACGTGATTATGGAAGCCGAATATAAAAATGGTCTTCCTCATGGAAAAACAATTACTTTTTATCAAAATGGAACTGAGCAGGAAATAAGTTATTTTCGTAAAGGAAAACTTAGCGGTGCTCAATTGGCTTATTATCCTAATGGCGATTTGTTACGCAAGGGGAGCTATATTAACGGAAAGAAAAACGGCGTGTTTGAGGAATATTTCGACAACGGTGCCGTTAAATCTTCCGTTACTTATAAAAAAGGAAAATTACATGGGCCGTCGCGCTTTTATACTCCCGAAAATCATTTAACCGCTTATGTGGAATATGTCAATGGTAAACGCGAAGGTCCGGCTTATTCTTATTACGCCAACGAAAAACCCAAAGTTTTGGCTCAGCGTAAAAATGATTTGTTGGACGGCACAGCCAAAGAATTTAATGCTAAAGGCGAATTGACTAAAGTGGTTATTTACCAAAATGGTGAAATTGTTCAAAGTATTGAGTTTTAATACATAGCTTCCTTCGGGAAGCTTTTTTTATTGCTGCTTTTTATTTAATTAAGCTTCTGTTTTGGATAACTTCTTTTTGCTTGCATATTCATAAAAAAAATTGTAGCTTTTTTCGTGGCAGATTATTTTTGCTAATAGTTTTACTGAGGTTTATTGCGGGGAAACGATTTGAATATGACTAATGCTGATTTGAAGAAAATTTCTGAAAACGAAAGTTTGATTGATAGTACCTCTTCTGAGGAAATTGATGTTTCTTTTGTTATGACCGTCTATAATAAAGAATTTTATTTACCGGCCGTTCTTAAAGCCCTCTTAAACCAAACCGGACTTAAAAATCCACAGTATATCTTTGTGGATGACTTGTCTCGCGACCGTTCCGTGCAAATTATTGAAGAAATGACTAAAGATGTCAAAAATGTTATCATCCTGAAAAAAGATAAAAATGAAGGCATCAGTATTTCTATTAATAAAGGGATTGCTTTGGCTCAGGGTAAATGGATTAGAATGCTTGATTCTGATGACATTTTTCCGCTTAACTCCACAGAAAAAATGATTGAACTCGCTGATAAACATCAGGCCGATATGGTTTACGGCTCTTTTACCAAAACAGGTAAAGAACCTTTGGATATCGCTGCCGAATATATGCCTGAAAATTTTGATTATACCTATAAACCTCAGGCCTTGAAAACTGTTTTGGGCGGACATTTTACACGCATGGGACAACTTATTAAACGTTCCGTCTTACAAGAAGCCGGCGGTGCGGACACGCGCGTCTTTATTCAAGATGAAAGCATACCTCTTCGCGCCGCAAGATTAGCTCGCGGAATTATTAAAATGAATGCTCATGTCGTTTTAGTACCACGCGAAACAAATAATCTCAGTAAAAATACTCATCAACTTGATAATGACCGCTTTTTTGCTCACTATTATTTCTTAAAGGATTATCAAAATTCTCTTGAACCTAATATTTTGGCTACTCTCTTTGCAAAAGCTCTCTCCGATAACTGGAAATTTGTGAAAAAGAATTTATCGCATCCTTATTTGACGACCGATTTTTATTTATATCTCTTGTCGAAGATTTTTCCGCTTAAACCTGATTTCGCAATTTTAGATAAAATGGCTGAGCGTTTCAACTCACTTTCCGATGTGTTACGTTCTAAACCTTAATCCTTTTACTATCGTTTTTTATTTTATCAAGTTCGGTGCTCTCCCGAATTTTGGAATATTTGGGTTGCAATAAAAAAAAGCTCAGGTCTTGTTCATCTTCTACCTGAACTTTTTATTTTATTGTTTTGTTTTTAAATTACTTCTTGGTTATCTTGTTCAGTAAATTCTCCCATTCGTCCATTAAAATCTCCGGAGCATACGCTGCCATATCCTTATGCGCATTGGCTCCGAATTTGATACGCAACTCTTTGTCTTCCATCAATATCTTCAGTTTTTGCGCAAAATCATCCACATCTTCCGCCAAAAAGCCATTGTGACCATCTACTATGATTTCATTTACAGAGTGAGCATCTTTGAAGCCAATATGGGGCAACCCTATTGACATTGCATCAGCTATTGCCAGGCTAAATCCTTCGCATGAACTCGGAAACGCATGAATATCCGCACTACGGTACAGTCCTTCCACATCCGTACTGTAACCCATCAACGCTACTTGCTCTTCTAATTTGTTTTGCAATATTAAATTCTTTATCTCGCGCTCATATGCCGGATATTTGCTCATTCCCCATATTTCAACTTTCCAATCCGGATAATCTTTCGCAATCTTGGCAAAGGCTTCCACTAATAAATGCGGGCGCTTGATGTGCTTTTCAATTCTGGCAACATAAATGATGCGTTTCTTCTCTTTGCTCAAATCTACCATCTCCCCTTCAGCGTATTGCTTCACGGGATTGGCTATCCTTACAATGTTTTTGGCTTCAAAAAAAGGATCTATGTGACTCTTAAATGAATCCATCAATACTTGATAGGTATTAACCTGGGCAAAACTTTTTTTACACCAATTTCTGATGAACTTATTCTTGTGCAATACTTTATCCAATATCACCGGCGGATAATTGTGTATCATTTGAACTATCGGTATATTGTGATGTTGAAAACGCGTTACGTTATACAAATCTTTCGGAAAATAACAAATCATTACATCCGGCTTTTCTGCTTTTATCAATTTATCAAACAAAAACCATGACGGAAATAAACTCCTCACTTTATGCATTAAATTGGTTATTGCCGATGTCGTCTTACCGTTTACATTCGCAATTTTTACCGCGGGATTTAATTCATAGCCGGGAGCCGATACACCCAACTTTTTATATGTGTCGCAGGCTATCACTACTTCATGGCCTCGCTCGTAAAACAAATTCGCTAAATACGACAACCAGTTGTTGTTTAATATGTTTCTATCTCTTACCAGCATTATTTTCATGACTTTTTCCTTTTAATCAGTAGTTTCATAAACTCAAAAGATTTGGGAACAGCCCAAAACGATATGCTTACCTCTTTCACATTCAGACTTTTACATATTCCAATACGATGGTGCCCCTGCAGAATCTGATCCTTTACGCCAAATTTGCGGTTTAACATTATCAACATTGGGCTTTTTTTATCGTACCCATGCTCTTTTATGGAGTTGTACAAGTCATGATAACGCTTTTGCGCCTCTTCGCGACTGATTTGCCATTTTTTATTGGTCCATTGGTAGGCATTCGCTTCATTTCGCTCACCGCGCATTACATCATTTTCTAATATACAGGCTAATGTTGTGGTGTATGCTTTAGGAAATACTTTATAAAACTTGCGCTTTATCGGCTTTATTAAATTTATAAAAAAGGCTTGAAAAGCGGGATATGTATGATATGCCATGCGTACAGGTAAAAATTCTGCCGTTGCACTCTTAACTTTTTCTTTTCCCGCAATTAACTTATCTTCGCCCTTTTCATCCAATAAAATGATGATTTCTTCCGTATCGGAAATTTGCCTTGTTTCGCTTTCAATGGGCAGAGCTTGGAGTTCCGCCGCTCTTATCTGATAAATTTCCGATGATAGCGCTATATGTTTCATTCTGTTTTTCTGCAAAAATATGACCATTTTTATTTACTCTAACTTTAGAGTTTTTCCTTCGCAATATCTATTTGATTCTATCAACATTTATTTCCGAATATTGGGCATAGTTGGCATAAAAAAAATCACCCGCTTATTCGTGGGTGATTTTTTATGTCTTTTTTGCCGGGGTTATTTTGTCTTTATCTCTCCAAGCTTTTCTCCCATTTTAACCGGTGTTCCAGGCTTTAATTCTTTTGCAAAATTAGCCTTTCCTTTCGGGAAAATGCAAATTGTCGTGCTGCCTAACAGAAAACGTCCCAATTCGTCTCCTTTTTCTAAAACGATATTGTCTTCTTTGTAGTTATAAACCGTTACTTCTTTGCCTTTTGACGGAGCCAATAATCCGGCAAAAACCGTCGCTATACTTGATACTATCGTTGCTCCGACCATGACTACTGCAAAGCGACCGATTTCTTCATTTTCAAAAAAACATACGGCACGTTCGTTACGTGCAAACAAATTATCTACATTCTGCGCCGTCAGAGGATTTACAGAAAACAAATCTCCGGGAATAAACAACATCTTCTCAAGTTTGCCTTTTAATGGCATATGTACTCGGTGATAATCGCGCGGCGATAAATAGGTTGTCGCAAAACTGCCGTTCTCGAAATATTTCGCCTCTTTCGTATCTCCACCCAGTAACGCCTCTAAACTGTAATAATGTCCTTTTGCTTGTAAAACCGCATCCTTATATATTTCTCCGATTTCACTTATCATTCCGTCCGCCGGTTCGGCTATCGCTTTTTTATCACTTACAACAGGACGAGCCCCCTTCTTTAATTCTCTTACAAAAAAATCATTAAAACTCTTGTATTTGCCAATGTCTTGCGTCTTGGCTTCTTTCATATCAACATTATAATATTTGATGAAATTTTTAATTAAAAACTCTGTCCCCTTCCCCATTTCTGCCGCGGCTAACTTGCCTACCGCCTGCGATAACAACCTTTTGGGCATAATATATTGACTTTTTACCTTTATTTCATCCGCGATGCTTTTCATCTCTTTTCTCCCTATTTTATTCTTTCTAAACATAGCACCTATTTTTATGATGTCAACTTTTATGCGCCTTTTTCAGGCATAAAAAAATCGGAGATTGCTCTCCGATTTTTTTTGCAAGCAAGCCTTAATTTAATGTAACTCCCTGTTCTTTTTGTATTTGTTCCTCTATCAATCGCATTCCTTCTTGAATATCATCAATATAATTCAAGAACATCTTTCGAAAACAGGCTTCTTCATCACTACTATCTGAGAAATAATGCGATGACATCATATACAATTTCGCCGTCTTTCTTTGTTCGCGAGTTGGATTAACCCAGCCTTCTATATGAAAACTGTTGATCGCCAATAACTCTTGTTCTTGTTCTCCACCGACCTTTTGGTACATCAGCTCAAATACCTCTCCGCTTGTATCTTCTTCAAAATTAAATACAAACAACGGATTTATCAGCAGTTCCCAAATGAACTCGCTACTCATGTGTTGAACACACGCTTGATTCAAATACGGAAACGCACACATCGGACTTTCACTGTCTTGGCGCCAGACACTCCTGGCTATAATCCAAATCAAACGCTTTCCTAGTTCGTCATCTTCCAAACGGAAAAACTTTTCTGCTATTTCCGGTGAAAGTACTCGTTTGGTTGTCGCTTCGAATTTATGCTCTTTTTCTGAATCTAAGCCAATGTAGCACGATAAAAAAGTAAAACATCCTCGATTTCGTAAAAAATCACTGTATGATTTCGGACTTGTTTCCCATAAATCTAAAATTTCGTTTGCTTGCTTGTTTGAGAGGGCTTCCGCATGCAAAAGCAGCTCTCTTGCTTCTTTATAATTCATATCTAAAAAATTTAAGTTCCGTGTAAATTTATCCTTTTTTTTGACAATTGTCAAGCGTTTTGGACAAAATATTTTTCATGACAAAATACTTGATTTTTTATTTTTTTTTGTTACTATCGGCGGGCTTATATTTCTTATTATGTCGCTTCTATTATACGGTCTATATTTATGGTATAACCTAAGCAACAGATCATTCATTCTATGTGTTTGAATACGCTAATTTTTTAAATATTTTATTTATGGAAAAGAAAAATTTTTTTCAAAAAATTCTCTTTGGGGGAATTTTGATTATTTTGTTGTTGACTAGTTGCAATGGTTTTGTGTCTTCACCTTTGGAGTTTGAGACAAGTGACGATGTTGCGTTAGTTTCTTTTGATTATGATTGGGATAAATCCGTTTGCGGGGATACGACTCAGCTTGCTTGCTTGCAAACTTTGGTTTATTCTGCCGGCGGAAAAGAAATCTCTGTATCCCCTTTGGCTTATGTTAAGCTCTGGGTTAAACAGGATACCGTATTGTCTTCTTCCGAAGTATCGGTCCGAACTGCTTCGCAAACCGTTACTTCGTCTTCATCTTCCTCCGGTATTTTACCGACAAAATATAAATTGCGGAAGTCTTTTGAACTTAATGACAAACAAGTGGTTATGGCTGAAATCGTCTATGAGAATTTTAATCTTATCTCTCAAGAAACGGGACAAGCCATGCCTCATCTCGAAATTACCGATTTTACTCTCGATGATATACTTGTGGCTCGTAACGAAAGTGCAAAAAACAATTATCGGGTATCGGTTTCTTTTAATGTCCCTTGGTCCGTTATTAACCGTGGCGATAAAGGTACCGAACAAGTTGATATTTCTTATGTCAGAAGTTCGGTTGGCGAATCTGGTGATCAATTACTCTTTACCGACTATGAAACCGGGGCGGAGTGGATTGATAACTCCTCGTTTAAACTCTTTGTCAATAAAAAAGAAACTTGGTCGCTCTCCGGAATAAAAAATGATAAAATTTATTCGCAGACGCTGCCTTTTTCGTTCAACCATAACGATAAACCTTCTTTGATGGTTGATAAATTGGACTTTGTTCATCAAGTTTCTTTGACACAATTGGAAGCCGAAAAAATCAGTTCAGATGAAAATTGGAATATTCAACAGCGTACCGGTATGCAAGTCGTTCGTTTTGATTGCGGTGCGCAAGATTTTTTCCATGCCTTTTCTTATCCGCTTTATGAGGTTAGTGTAAGCATTGATAATCGTGTGATTGATTTTAATCTTTCAGCGCTGTTTAATGTCGAACTTATTACTTCTCAATTGGGAGACACTTCTAAAAAAATAACTTCTTCCGCTACGGTGACTTTTTTGGGAAAATCTTTCGAGGCGGCTACTTCCACTCTGCTTATCTTGAATTTTGATGCGGATACAGACGATAATCCAGATAATCTGAAGCCCGATGATAATCAGAATGATGAAAATGAACAAATCGCTGCTAACGATAAGCCTCTTGCCTTAAAATATGGCAGAATTATTGATTTTCAAGTTTCTGCTGTTTTGGATGTTGATGCTTTCCAAAACGGGGGAACTATTACAAAAAAGGCTGTTGTTATTCGTTTTGAAGAAGGTTATTATTTTGGTACTTGCAATCTTAAAGATGACTTTCCTACGCAGTTTATCTACACGCAATCCGGTTATTCCGGTTTTAACTCCGTGGCACAGCCGCAGGCAGGTCAACCTTTTCGTCTTGCTCGCGCCGTCGTTTATAAAGATGGAATTAAATGGTTTGCTGAGGATAATTCTCGTATAATGGGAATTGATGTACTCTCTTGTGCTATTTATGGATGGGATAATATTGTCGGTGGACTTTATTCTCCTTTTATCAATACTTATGGCCATTCTTATTCTGCGGATAAGTACTCCTTAACGCTGACTGCTCCGAGTGGTCAGTTGCTGACTATTCAATCCAGCGCTTTATAGCCTGTTTTCTTAGCCCGAATTTCTTGCGAATTCGGGCTTTTTGTTGTTTAGCCAAAAAATATACAAAATGTAGTTGATTTTTTGTTGATATAGTGGTATAAATGTTCTATATTTGAGTAAATTTAATTGTTGCGAGGTGCTTCTATGCCTACTTATTCTAAGGCTAAAAAGAAATTGGACAAAGATTTTTTTCATGAAATTGCTGAAAAATGCGCGTATCTTGGTGTTTCTCTTTCTGAAAAAGAGTTTTTGAAACATCAGGATACTTATCTCGCTTTGGCTGATTCTTATGATAAACAAGTCAGTGATTATACTTTTCAACATAAAGATAAATTGTTAAGTTTGCAAAAACATTTTGCTCAAACCGAAAACCTTCCAGATTTCTTGGCTTTGGGAAAAGCCAGACAGACCTTGTGCGCTGAACTGCAACACTCTCTCTTGGCTAAACAAATGGCTCAGAGTGCTTTTGATATTATTCAACATAATTTCAATTTCTCTCTTAAGGAATTAAATAATCCGACTTATTCAAAACGTTTTCATTTATTGGCTCAGACGTTGGGCGTACATGAGAGTACCCTAAAACAACAATTAGACGACACTCTTAATATCTCTTCGGCTTTGCTTAATTCCTCTTATAAAAATAATCTGATTAAACTCGCCGCTTTTGATGATAAAGTCAAATCTGCTGCCGTAGCTATGGCGCAATTTGCTCATACTGATACCGACGAATTATTCGAAAATGTTGTAAATTCTTCCGAGGTAAAATCGCAATTCTCGCTGATTGTTACTCAAAATTCGGCAAAACAGACAAACCTTACTCCTAATCAAAAAAAACAAAGTGATGATAAATCAAAAAATAGCTCACCTGTCGAACGGATATTAAATGAATTTGCTAAATATCACGATAATCAAAACGGCAAGCCTCTTTTATCTCAAAACGCTAAGGCTCTCAAGAAAAAAGCTAATTTTGTTTATCTCGATAAAATTATAAAAGAGTTTAATCTGAATGAAAAAGATGCTTCGCAATTCAGAATCCAATTATCGCAATTTAACGGCTCGTTACAAAATTTTTTAGAGCAATATAAAAATGCAGAAACTCCTCAGACGAGGCAAAATGATATTTCTGCCACACAATCGGAAACTTCCCCTGCTATTTCACAAAAAAATATAGATGAACAAAAGAAAAAAGAGGCTTTGGCTCGAAAAGCCAAAAAAGAAACTCTAAAAAAACAAAAAGCCGAGCAGAAATTATTGAAACTAGAACAAAAGAAAAAAGAGACTTTGGCTCGAAAAGCTAAAAAAGAAACTCTAAAAAAACAAAAAGCCGAGCAGAAATTATTGAAACTAGAACAAAAGAGAAAAGAGACTTTGGCTCGAAAAGCTAAAAAAGAAGCTCTAAAAAAACAAAAAGTCGAGCAGAAATTATTGAAACTAGAACAAAAGAAAAAAGAGGCTTTGGCTCGAAAAGCTAAAAAAGAAGCTCTAAAAAAACAAAAAGCCGGACGTAAATTGCAACGAAAATTAGCTCGAAAAGCTAAAAAAGCGGCGTTTGTGGCTAAATTAAAGGCTTGGTTCAAAAAACCTCTCATTGGCGTGGTATCTGCAACAGTTTCCGTCGTTCATGCTGCACATCAATGTACTTCAAAAATTCAGAACTTGTTTGCTAGCAAACACAAACAACCGCAGATGCATATTTATACTCCACAAAAGAAAAAACAAAACTTCTTTACTAAACTCTGGCGTAAAGTGCGCTCTAAACCGCAAAAAACAGTTGTTGAAAATATCTCTCTCAATATTGAAAATTATAAACAACAAAAAACTCAAGCTAAAAAAGCTAAAATTATTGAGTTTAAACAAAAAGTACGCGAAAGAAGTAAATCTACTCTTAAATATGCGGCTATAGGCCTTCCTTTGGTCGGATTAAGTTATATGGGATATAAAGGTTCGCAAAATCTCGAACCGGCTTTTGATTTTCACCGTATCTCTATGGCTTGGGATTCTTTCTCCATTTCTCCGGAAGTTCTTGATAAAGCTAACACTTATTATACGGAAGTTAATGATTTCTTTGGTGTGCAAACACAAGATTTTGACAACCTTTCTCCGGCTCTTTCTTGGATGGATTTTTCTATTGCTCCCGAAAAACCAATCAATGAAGCTGATTATGATGTTCAGACACCTTTGATTAAAAATGATCGCTTGCATAACGTTCCTAATGCCGATTTCTTTAACCTTTGTTTCGAAAAAACAAATGCTAAATATCTTAAAGATTTTAATTATGGTATTAATAGATCTGTTTATAGCGACTTTATGCGTGAAAATCGTGCTTTAGCTAATTTTTATAATATCGGAAATTTTCAAGACCTTTCTTTTGATGAAGCGCGTATTATTGCTAAAGCACAATTTTTTGATAAATATGGTATTGCGCATATTCAAAACGAAAGTATGGCTGCTTATCTTTATTATACGCTTGTTAAACAACAAGATAAAAATTGCTCCGTCGCTTTGGTCGCTTCGGCTATTTCCGATTTTTATGAATTAAAAGGTATTCAACTCTCTCCTTCTCAACAAAAAGCATTAGATCAAATTGGTTCCGGTGCTGCCTTGAAACCAGATGATTGGAGAGAACTTATTGCCGCCGTTAATATTGCGTCTTCTAATCAGGATACCGAAAATATGCTGTTTTCCGCTATTCAACAAAGTCAATTTCGAACCGCAATTCCTTTTAATTATTTGTTCGAAAGCGAAGGCTTTTCTCAGCAGGTTGCCGTTAATGCTAATTTTACTTATGAACCAACACTTGATGTCTTTACGACACAAACTCAAGCTGATGATGATTTATTCTTTGCCGACAGCCCGTTCTTGCCTGATATTCAAAAATCTTTGTCAGACGATGTTTCTGAACCAGACATCTTAAACGCTCAAAAACAAAAAGATTTGGAAATATTTTGCAAAATATATGCACAATGCAGTTATGATAACGTTATCAGACTTTCTTATGGGGATAAACGGAAGGCCTTCGCCGATGCTAACAAGGCTCTGGCTAAACAAGGAATTTTCGGCAGAATCGACCAACGTCTTTATTGCGCCGGTATGAGTATGGCCAGCCTTTGTCAGGCTTATGAAATTTTTAAACAGGAAAATCCGAACAGCTTTGTCGCTGATGCTATCGGCGATATTATCGGTAAATGCCGTATTTATGCGCACAGTACTACCGGCATGAGAGATATTTTTGAAAAATATTCTCATCATATTACTTATTCCAAAAACTTGGAAAGAGATATTAAAGATCATATGAAAAATCACCCCTATTCTATCGTCCAAAGCGGTTTTAGAAGAAATGCTGCCGGAAATCAACATTATAACGGTTTCTTCCCCTCTATGAATGCTTCTTCTAAAGATGCTTATACTTATTGCGCTTATAATAATAACCATTGGGGTAATGAGAAAACTTTTTCTTCCGTCTTACGCGACAGACGCAGAGCTCATTATGGTAAAGGCGGTTGGTTTGTTGATGTTACCGCTTGGATTGATGATTTAGCTGATACTAAAATTAATAATGCTCTCAAACAAAGAGAAATTGAAAAACAAATAATCAAACCTGTTTCTTTGTCGGCTCTTTCCGAAAAATATTTTGGTAGCATTTCTGATATCCTTAACCAGAAATTATCCGGAAGATAATTCTTGATATTCTTAAAAATATTACCCTGAGTTGCAGCTCAGGGCTTTTTTTATATCAAATTATCCGGCTTGTTATCGACCGAGTAATTTAGACTTTATTCTTTGTAATAAACCGATTGTCTTTGTTGGGGATTGCTCTTGGGATTGGACTTGGTTAATTTGTCGGCTGCGTTGAGCTCGTTCAGCTCTAAAATCTTCTAATATCTGCGCGCATTTCTCTGGTGTCTTATATGTCAAATTCTCAATTTGCACATGCCGCTGCGCATGAACTATGGATAAATATGCACTATTGGGAACTGTCTGATGTTGGGATACTTGATGCTCTTTATCTGCACAAAAAACTAAGATTTGTTCATATATCTCCTCTGCACAAATTTCTTCTTGTCGTTCCTTTAATTCGGTATATCTGTCCATCATCGCGCCAATTGTCGCTACCAATAAATTCCTTTCTCTCTCTGATTTGATTCCTTGACTTTCTTCACACGACTTATTGATGATGCTCATATTGGCTTTTACCGATTGCAGAAAATTCTTCGTCCCTTCTTCTGCCGATTTATTTCGGTAATATTCATGAGTGGATATATCTTCCAACGCTAATTCCGGTAATATGTCTAAGGTGTCTTCTTCGTCATTGTGAACCCTAAATCCTTTTAAAAATCGATACCGCCCTGCCGACGTCTTTATTTGTTCTAAATACTCCAACGGACGCTTATCCAACTGAAAAACGTTCACATGCATATTGTCTGATAGGCCTTCTTCTAAAAAACCCTTTGCTATCGCATACGGATAGGTTAAAACTATTAAGTCATCTCGACTTAAAAAATAACCGTAATCTCTGTAAGTTTCTTTAAAATCCAAGTCTTGCATCTTGCGGTGACATTGACTTTCCAACAACATCGCCAGATTGATATTTTCTTTTTCATTCAGCTTTTGTTTATCACGATTATAGATATGCAATAAACGCGAAAAAATTTCTGAAAATTCCTTTTCTATTCCATCTCGCAACAGCTGACTTCTGTTTAATGCGCCACTGCTTAAATGAAGCGATATTTGAAACAATACATTATAACACAGTTTCGGATCCTGCAGATATGGG
>CASFTO010000062.1 GCA_949297665.1 uncultured Alphaproteobacteria bacterium
ACCGCTCGATATCGAGCGGTCTTAAAATCCTCCATACGTTTATTCTTTAAGGGCGTTAATTCTTTTTTGCCATGCATCGAGCCAGGCGTTTATAAGCGGTTCTTCATAAAATCTGCTTTTAAGCTCTTCCGGCAAGGTTGGCCATTCGTTTTTCAGAAAATCGACAAAAAATTCGAATTCTTTAGCATCAGCAAAGCTTGCCAACGTGGGGTCAAACATAAATTGTAGCGTTGCGGCTGCATTCCATGAAGTAATTATCATTTCAATCATTGCTTCTTGAGGACGGGTTTCATCGCCATTTAGATAATTCTCTAAAACTTCTATTTTTTTATCTAAATTGATTCTTCCTATAGTACAGATATAATTATTCCAAAATTCTTCTTCTTGATTGCTTGCCAGCGCCAGGGTCGATTCAGGCTCTTTATCGCATGGAATTTCAACATAAAATTCATGATCATCAGGTAAAAGGCTTTTCAATTGAATAACCATTTTTAATATTAATGAATCATTTAGCCATATTTGCAATTTTTTATTTTCTAATAGTTTTGCTATATTTGAAAGCTGAGGGTATAGATATTCTTTTATCTGAGGATTATAGTGCGAAATATCATAAATAATGCTGATCTCAGCAATAAATGATGTCAACAAAAAGTTACCGTAATACATACTGTATTTTTGTAATGGTATTTTCGATGGATATATGTAGCCAATATAGTTGCTTGTCAGCAAACTGCTTATGGCGCGTATTTGTTTATTGGCCGACAACATGGTATCAGCAAAGGTATTTATACATACTGCAATTAATAAAACAATGCCGATTAAAAATTTTTTCATTTTTTATTCCTCTTTGTAATTTAACAAGAGCACTTGCAAAGAAGTAAAGTAATGTAATTTATTACAGGTGAAGCCAAAAGTAGGACATTAACATCATAATTGAATCTGCAACACTCCATACAGCTAAGAGTGTCTTTATTTTTATAATTTTCAGCGCAAGGATTACCTTCTCTGTTATCGAGTTCATTATTAACGCAACATATAGTTTTTGCCAAGAATTCTACCCCTAATCCTTCTAAAATATCTTTTGCAATCGAGATTCCATCAAAATTTGTTACTGTTCTATAGTTTTTTACTTCTTCAATCAATATATCAATTATCCCATCAGTTAGTTTCTCTTGCAAAGAAATATCGTCTTGACTTAATTTTTTACTGCAACTTTTTATTATCCTTTCAAGCTTGTTAGATTTGGATTGATTAAGTTTCTTATTCTGTTTTTTCCCCGCAACATCCCAATAACTTACGGGGTTGTTGTTGACGAAGCAGTAGAGGTTTACGCCGCCTTGTTCTTCGATGGGGTCGCGGGTGATGAATCGGGCGAGAGACGGGCTGTAGGCGCGGTAGAGGTAGTGATACATGCCGGTCTCCGGCATGTATTCCTCACTGCTGAACATAAAGCGCGGCGGGTTGGCAACATAGTTTTTCAGTTCGCCGAACGGTTTGTAATCTATGAATTCTTCAACCCATGTGCCGGGGATCCAATCATTCGGGAAACGCTTAACCCGCACGTTCTTATTCGGGTCGGTGGCGTATACATAACTGTTATCCCACAGAATCACGTCCGCATCTCCACTCGTTTCCGGCTGCCAAACAAATGTATCCTGAATTTCTCCATTGCGTACCGTCGCGATCAGCTTGGTACCGTCGTAAATACGGCGGTAGTTCAAAGTTGACGTCGGCAAATCTACCCCATCCATGTAGAAGTCGTTGACCTGATAGATTCGTCCGGCATAGTCGTACAGCAGTTCCACCCCATCATACGGGTGTGACACGGTGCGCAGGCGGTTTTCACCGTCATAAAGCGCAATCCAGTCATCACCGTTGCGTGTCATATTGCCGTTGGCATCATAGGTTTTACCACTTCCTTGATTAAGTATACTATAGGTTTCATTATTTGTCAAGTGGTTGCCGATGGAATCATAGGAAAAATTCTGCGGATTATCAACCTGACCATCCGGGCCCATTACGCCTTCTCCCGCCAAGGTCAATTGTCCCATGCTGTCATAGAAATAATAACGGCTGGTGCCCCAGTTGCCCGGAGTGCCGGCAGGACAATCGAAATACCAAACTTCATCTTTATCCGTAAAAGATCTCGTGCCGCATCCCTTGGAGATGAGGCGCAGTTTAGTGTCGTAGGAGTATTCGACTGCCGG
>CASFTO010000063.1 GCA_949297665.1 uncultured Alphaproteobacteria bacterium
AGAGAAACTATGGAAAAAGATAAAGCACTCGACGCGGCCCTCAGTCAAATTGAACGGGCCTTTGGCAAAGGCTCGATTATGAGACTGGGCCAACAGTCAAACATCGACATTGAAGCGATTTCCACCGGTTCGCTCGGCATAGACATTGCCTTAGGCATCGGTGGTCTTCCCAAAGGTCGAATTATAGAAATCTTCGGTCCCGAAAGCTCTGGTAAAACCACCCTCGCCCTAAGCGTAATTGCTCAGGCCCAAAAGAAAGGTGGTACTTGTGCGTTCATTGATGCCGAACACGCTCTTGACCCTTCTTACGCCAAAAAAATCGGCGTTGATATTGATAACTTACTGATTTCTCAGCCGGATGCCGGTGAACAAGCTCTCGAAATTGCTGATACATTGGTTCGCTCCGGCGCCATTGATGTTTTGGTTGTCGATTCGGTTGCCGCTCTTGTTCCAAAGGCCGAATTAGAAGGTGAAATGGGCGATTCTCACATGGGCTTGCAAGCACGTTTAATGAGCCAAGCTTTAAGAAAATTGACCTCTACTGTTTCTCGCTCAAACACACTAATTATCTTCATCAACCAAATCCGCATGAAGATTGGTGTTATGTTTGGCAATCCTGAAACAACAACCGGCGGTAACGCTTTGAAATTCTATGCTTCAGTTCGAATTGACATTCGCCGCACCGGCTCGATCAAAGATAAAGAAGATGTTATCGGTAGCCAAACCCGCGTTAAGATTGTTAAAAACAAAGTTGCTCCTCCGTTTAAGGTTGTTGACTTTGACATCATGTATGGCGAAGGCATTTCCAAAACCGGTGAATTAATTGACCTTGGCGTTAAAGCCGGAATTATTGAAAAAGCCGGAGCTTGGTTCTCTTATAAAGGAGACAAAATCGGTCAAGGCCGTGAGAATGCAAAAATCTTTTTGATAGTACATCCGGAAATTGCCGATGAGATTGAAAATAAGATTCGCGCGGACGCCGGTCACCTAACCACCGAAATGATTGGTGATAACGAACCGATGGAAGAATAAAACCTTCTGAAAGATAATAAAAAATCCTCGTTATATTGAACTGTCCCCTGAAAGTTGGACAGTAAAAAAAGTCCCGAAGATTGCGATAGCAATTTTCGGGATAATTTTTTATACTCACTACATAGATGAAAGGACAAGACATGAAGAGACGAATATTTACAGAAGAAGAACGTTTAGAACTGGAAAAGAATCCCAATATTTTGAAAGTACTAAACAGCAATGTTGAATTTTGCGAAGAATTTAAGAGCAGAGTCATAAGGGAGCATGATGAAGAAGGCAAAAGCGCCAAACAGATTTTTGCGGAAGCCGGGATACCGGATTGGTTAAACTCGGGAGATTATGCCAAAGACAACATGAAACGCTGGCGTCGTATATCAAAAAGAAAAGATACGCCTAAACGAGGTCGTCCGACATCAAACATGAACAAACCGATTTCCGAAATGAGTTTGGAAGAGTTGCGCAGGAGGGTGGCTTATCTTGAATTGGAGAATGAATTCTTAAAAAAACTAGAGCCCTTGGAACAATACAAAAACAAGAATTAATAAAAGTTGTATCCAAGGGAAAGAGATTAGGATTTTCCAGTCAAAACATCTGTAAAATAATGCAAATACCCAAGAGTTCATATTATTACCAACAAAAGCACTGCCTTGATAAAATAATGAAAGACAAGTGTCTTTTGCGATTAATTGAAGCAATATTTTACGCCAAGCGGCAAAAAGCAGGCATTCGGACAATCGCAATGATTTTGCGCAATAAATATGGAGTTGTGGCAAATCTGAAAAAGATAGCGCGTATAAAGAAACAATACGGTTTAATAACTAAGGTTCGCAAGAAAAATCCATATAATGTATTGTTTAAGAAAGGTTTGGAACATCGGACGGCTCCTAACTTGCTGAAACAGAATTTTAAGGTGGAACAACCGGATAAAGTTTATTCAACCGATATCAGTTATTTGTTTTATAAAGGTGGACAGCGAGCCTATTTATGTGCAACCAAGGACTTAGCCACAAAGGAAATCGTCGCTTTTAACATCAGTAATAAACTTGATTATTACGCAACTTACGGAGAGTTTGAGAAGTTTTTAAGAAATAAAAATTGTAAAAATCTAATCATTCATTCCGACCAGGGTTGGCATTATACACACCCAGTATATGTCAATAAACTCA
>CASFTO010000064.1 GCA_949297665.1 uncultured Alphaproteobacteria bacterium
AACTAAAATTATGACGTTTGCTTTTGTAAACTGGCGTAAAAATTCAGATAACAGTAAATATATAGTTTGTTTTAGCGTATTTATTTACATTTATTTTATACAATTTCTGCTACATTGTTAATAGACATTTGCAATTAAATCGAAGTTTGTGCCATCACATTCAGTTCGAGGTTCAAATTTATGTCATTATTTACAAAGTATACATTTATATGCCTCTTTGATATAATCCTTAGATTAGTAAAAGACATAATCTTTTTAATACTAATCGTGAATGTGAATTTGAGAATAGAAAATACGACAACTGCATGTGGACTGCAAAAACAAGTACCTTGACCATCACCGTAAATCGGTTGGAAACAGGTAACATCAAGTCAACTGCACTTAATCTGTCTTAAAACCCTCAAATGTTGATGATACAAATCAATTTTTGCACTTGACGTAGGCATTCCCAGAGATGTCTCCGAGTGCCCAGGTAACGTTAATTTTATTATATATCTTAATAATTCCTTTTTTAATGCTCGCTTCTGCTTTCTTACTATCCGTGTCCCTTGTATCTTTTTTTCCAAATCCCTCCCTACCATTCCTCACCCCAAATTACTTGGCATTGTATGCACTTCTTTTTGGATATCTGTACATCAATTAATAAGAAAGTCTCTATTCATTTCCGAATTAGACTTGTCAGATTATTGTCCCCCCCTTCATTGCTTAAACTCTGTGGTTATAAATAAACAATCCTGCGGTGTTAAATCTGAAGCTCTAACTTTACTTGTCGATGAAGTGACTAATAACTGTCGGAGTGGGTTTGGATTCATATTTCGGAGTTATCGGTGACCTTGCCTCTGACCTCATCTGCGAACCTAACTAAACACCGTGAATAAACACCGTGACTAAGGAAAGTCTAAGCAATGCAATTAGCTGAGTAACTGTCTTAAATGTTTTTTTTCCTGGATATTGATTGAGTAAAGACCAAATGGATACTGCAATACCACTTTGAAATGAACTTGTAGGTGCTAGTAGTCCGTAATAATGAATCTGTAACAAATTATATGTTGAGTATTTCACAATAAACTCCGCAGATCAAACATGATTGATTGCTAAGTTGGAGTGGATTTTAGATTTTCGTACATTGGGGCATACTTGGTGATAAAAAGTATCCATACATAGTATTTATCCATGTGATTTACGCCTAACCTGTGGAGCTTGTTACGTGTTTCGGCAGTATTGCCAGTGAGGCATAAAAAGCAGCAGTTGTAAATGTCAATATAAATCTTTGAATGGATGGTAAACTGTGTGCATGGACAACCAAATTAAAACCTGGTTAGAAAAACAATGCGAAGAATACGAATACGAATAATCCATTGAGATTAATTTTTCTGCCACTGACCCAAGCATGGCTTTCCTCCTGGGAGGGGTGAATTAAACCATCCAACTTGATAAAGTTCAATATACCGAAGGCCACGGGGATTAACTCAACATTTGGAATAAATAATTGAAAGAAAAAAAAGCCAAGCGGAGCACATAATCAATGCTGTGACAAACTAACCAAATTC
>CASFTO010000065.1 GCA_949297665.1 uncultured Alphaproteobacteria bacterium
AGCGAGCTCTTTTTATAAAAAAACACAAAACACTTATATAGTTGCATCATTTCTTGAGCGTTTGCGCAAAATCGGATCCAAAATTTTCTTACGCAACCGCAAAGACTTTGGTGTAACTTCCAACAATTCATCTTGTTGAATATAAGACAAAGCCTGCTCCAAAGACATTTTACGCGGCGGTATCAAATCAATTGCCTCATCTTTACCTGCGGCACGAATATTGGTTAACTGCTTAGACTTCGTCGGGTTAACTTCCAAATCATTAGATTTTGTATGTTCACCGATAATCATGCCAACGTAAACAGGGCTGTTGTGTTCAATAAACATCGGACCTCTATCTTGCAATTTCCATAAAGAGTAAGCAACAGCCGTACCGTCTTCACTGGAAATAAGCACGCCGTTACGATGACTTTCAATCTCTCCTTTATAAGGTTCATAAGCATAGAAAATACGGTTCATAACCCCGGTTCCGCGTGTATCTGTTAAAAATTCGGAATGATAACCGATAAGACCTCTGGAAGGCGCATGGAAAATCAAACGAGTTTTGTTGCCAACCTGAGACGGAATCATCTCTAAAAGTTCTGCTTTACGTTGACTTAACTTTTCAACAACTGTACCAGAAAATTCATCATCAACGTCAATAACCACTTCTTCTACCGGTTCAAGCAAATTACCGTTTTCGTCTTTATGAAACAACACTTTCGGACGAGAAATAGAAAGTTCAAAACCTTCACGACGCATTGTTTCAATCAAAACACCCAATTGAAGTTCACCACGTCCGGCAACTTCAAAGGAGTCCGTCATATCTGTTCGAGAGATTTTAAGAGCAATATTGCACTCTGCTTCTTTTTGCAATCTATCCCAAATCATACGAGAAGTAACTTTATCCCCCTCGCGACCTGCAAGAGGAGAATCATTAACCGAAAAAGTCATAGCCAATGTTGGCGGATCGATAGGTTGTGCTTCAATTGCATCAACAACTTCCGGCGCACAAATTGTATCGGCAACCGTACCTTTAACCACACCGGCAACAGCAACAATATCACCTGCATGAGCCTCATTAAGCGCAACTCTTTCAAGTCCTTTATAAGCCATAATTTTAGTAATGCGCGTACGTTCAACTTCACCATTATCATTAATAACTTTAACCGCATCATTAACTTTTAAGGTACCGCTATGGATTTTACCGGTCAAAATACGCCCAACGAATTTATCAGCTTCAAGTGTTGTCGCCAACATAGAGAAAGGCTTATCTTTTTCACAAATTGGTTCAGGCACATAAGAAAGAATAAGTTCGAACAACGGTTTCAAATCTTTTTTTTCATCAGTTAATTCTTTAACAGCCCACCCATTACGACCAGAGGCATATAAAACCGGAAAATCAAGTTGCTCATCGGTAGCATCAAGACTCACAAACAAATCAAATATTTCATTTAAGACCTCGTCAGGTCTGGCATCTGGTTTATCTGCCTTATTAATAACCACAATCGGTTTAAGACCGATTTTCAAGGCTTTACCAAGCACAAATTTCGTTTGCGGCATCGGTCCCTCTGAAGAATCGACCAATAAGACCACACCATCAACCATAGAAAGAATACGTTCAACTTCACCGCCGAAATCAGCGTGTCCTGGCGTATCTACAATATTTATATGAGTACCATTCCAATCAACGGCAGTACATTTAGAAAGAATAGTAATACCTCTCTCGCGTTCCAAATCATTACTATCCATAACACAATCAGCAACTTTTTGATTATCTCTGAAAGTTCCGCTTTGGCGCAACAAACCATCAACCAATGTTGTTTTACCATGGTCAACGTGTGCAATAATTGCAATATTTCTAATATCCATGCTCTTAAAATTCCTAAAAAACATCAACAAATATAAAAGGAAAATCCGATATAATTGCCCTCTTTATAGCAAAAAAAATTTAAATAGCAAGCCCCTACAATAAAAAAAGCTATGCTCTCTTGCCATATTGTACCAATTTATTACGAACAAAGCCACGCAAAGAAACTTCCGGACGCGCACCATAATGACCGACAATTTCGGAAGCGGCGATACTACCAATCATAGCACAAGTTCCCAAGCTCCGTCCCTTAGACATTCCGTACAAAAATCCGGCAGCATATAAATCCCCCGCACCTGTCGAATCAACAACTTCATCAACTTTTTCAGCCTCTACAAAAATTTTAATTCGATTTTTAACCACCACCGAACCTCTTGCATCTCTGGTAATAGCCGAAAGTTCGACAACATATTTCAACAAATCCAGCGCTTTCATAAAATCCGTTTCATCAAATAGCGCCAACAACTCTGCTTCATTTGCAAAAAGAATATCAACATGATTTTTCACAAAATCGGCAATTTCCTCTCTATGACGATTAACACAAGCCACATCCGAAAGCGTAAAAGCCACCTGACGATTATGATGATGAGCCAAATCCGCCGCTTTTTTAACTGCGTTTTTAGATTGCTCATTATCCCACAAATATCCTTCAAGAAAAACGACATTAGAAACTTTAATCAGACTTTCATCAATATCATCTTCGGTTAAACGGCTTGAAGCCCCCAAATATGTAAACATCGAACGAGTAGCATCAGGAGTAACCAAAACGATACTCCGTCCGGTTGCCGGTCCCTCCCAAAGCGGTTCAGTAAAATAATCAATACCGGCACCGGCAACTTGTCTTTTAAAAACCTGCCCTAATTCATCATCATGAACTTTACCGATAAAAGCACAATCAGCCCCCAAAGACGCCAAACCGGCCACGGTATTAGCGGCCGAACCTCCGGAAACCTCTCCCTCTGGAATAATATCATTATAAATTTCACCGGCTTCGCGAGCCCCCAATAAAGTCATACTACCTTTATGCAAATTACGTTCTGTTAAAAAGCCATCACCAACCTTAGCCAAAACATCAACAATCGCATTTCCGACACCTAAAACATCATAAATAATTTCTTCTTTATTCATTTTAAAAACCTCTAATATAATTCATCAAAGTTTAAGAACAGCACCCAAAATCGCCGAAAGAATAATATAAAAGATAGGACTTCTTTTAAAAAAGTAAACCATTAAGAAAAAAGCAACACCAAATACAGCAGAAATCCAATCCGTTACAGATAACTTCAAAAGTTCAACACCTGCCAGTAAAATCAATGCCACGACAGCGGGTCTGATAGCCGCCATAATATCAGTAACCCAAGGATTATCTTTATAACGGCTAAGTAATTTAGAAACCCAAATAACAATAATAACCGAAGGAAGGACTAACCCAAATGTTGCGACAATTCCGCCCCATACGCCGGCAGTCTGAAATCCGGCATAAGTAGCCATATTAACTCCCACGGGCCCCGGCGTTGACTGCGACACAGCAATCATATTCGTTAATTCCTCTGCTGAAAACCAATTATATTTTTTAGTTAAATCAAACAAAAACGGAATAGTAACCATTCCTCCGCCGATAGCAAACAACCCTATTTTAAAAAATTCCCAAAACAACATCCCATAAATCATCTTTTTATCTATCCTTAAGACGTTTAATAAAACCGGTACTCGCCGCCAATAGCACAACGGCAATAGCCGAGAGGTGAATACAAAACAATAAAAACAAAACTGCCACAAATAGTGTCAATTGAAATTTTGTTCCCACTGCTTTTTTAAAAAGCACAATAACTTCTTTTAAGATAAGAG
>CASFTO010000066.1 GCA_949297665.1 uncultured Alphaproteobacteria bacterium
AAAAAATCGCTTAATGCTATTGTTCTTTAAGACAAGATAGTGATTCGGAATCAGCAGGCGAATATCTTGCCACGGAGTCATATCGCCCGGCAGCGACACACAAATATACCTCGTCTTTTTGTATTTACGATACGTTTCAAAAAACGGATGTTCTTCCGTCTGTACAATATCATGAATCATATTATAATGGGAAGATACATAGCAAGTTCCTTCCCGTGTATAATAATACGTACTGCGCATCGCGGTACAATCTGTGATTAGCTTTGTTTCGCCATTTCTGCTAAATACTATAATATGCCGCCCGCCTAAGATATTTACATAATCGAAAAATTCCTTTTCTCCATATTCCAAACAACCGAACATTTCATTTATTAACACCTCCTTATCCATACAGCCCGTTTCCGTATTCATGAAAGTGCCCATTAATAAAATATAAATCTGATCGACGCATAAATATTCAATTTGATTTTTCGGATCAAAATAAATAACAAATTCGCTATCCGTTCCGAATTCAAATTCACGCCAATGACTATGGACATTGAAAGGCCTTTCCCCTCTGTTATCGGTGATTAAATAGCCGCGGATATAGAGATATTCTTGTTCTGTATATTTTTCCATACTAACCTCCTTATTTTACTTTCGTTTCAGCACCACCTGAAACGCTCTTTTTATACTGACTTTCAAGCCTTCTTCTTCCCAAACCTCAAAAAAACGTTTTATTTTTGTGAGCAGCCCCTTAGAAACCCTATGTAAAATTTGTTTTTGTATCGGTTTAGATTGTTGTGGTGCATCAAAATTTACAACCGACACCACATTAGCAGCCGACAAATTTTTTATGATCTCTTGAGAAAATTTTGTTTTTTCTGCGTATTTCCAAAACAAATCTGCTTTTGGAATACGTGCATCTTTCCAAGGTTTATTTTTACCAGTAAAATGAAGAATTTTCGGTGCCGAATACGCATCAATACACGCTTGCTTATTGATTACGATATCGCACGCACCTTCAAAATGATGCCATTGCACGTTCCAATCTTCGGGCAAATAATATATTTGATCCTTACAAACAACATTTAGGGCATCTTGATCCAACATAATGAAATCTTCATGTTTATCTAAGAGTTCAAATGCCTTTTCTCGAATTCTTTCCTCCATGAATTTTTTTGTATTAATGATAAGAACACCTGCATTGAAGTACTTTTCTGGAGATACATGCAAGTTCTCAACATAATTGGCGACGAAGCGATTCATATAATTTTTTACCGCTCCTAAAATACAATTACCTATATCCAATTTATATAATTCGCTTATATCGCCTAAAACAACCAAATCGCAATCCACATATATTAGAGTATCATAAAAAGGCAAAACTTCTGGTGCAAAAAACCGATAATATGTTTCAATAGTATAATGTGAACATGTACGTAATTTTAATTTACTATTCAAAGCGCTCGTTATATTGACGGTATTTACCCGATACCTGTCTGCTTCAGCAGCCTCCAATTTCCGAACAGTTTCTTTACCCAATTCCGTATAGAAAACATATATATCATAATAATACTCCTTTGATGCGTTTTCCAAAATTGATTGAATTGTAACAGCAACGTAAGGCGAATAATTTTGATTCGTAGCCATGATAATTGGCACGACAGGTTTCGATGTTTGCGGAGAAGTGAGGTTGATGGCCGGACAATTGAGTTTATCCTCGACCATTTCAACAATACAACGTTCATAGTATTCCATTGACGCCTTTTCATTGTACAAAGTCCGCGAAACTTTACCCATGGAATAAATCTCCTCTGCCGATTTATCCATGATTTTTATAATCGCATCAGCAAGCGCCCGAGCCGATGCGGTTTGCACAATATAGCCATTATCATCCGATACAATATATTTTGCGCCCGTATTTTCGGTAACAATCAACGGCTTGGCATGCATTGCACCCTCTAACGCGACCAAAGAACAGGATTCATCTCTCGACGGAACAACAACAACATCTGTCTGAGTATATGCTTCATAGAGATCTTCTTCTTTAGTTATCTCTCCCAAATATTTAATATTCGACGTGTTTTTTATTGTTGCCAAAAGTTGATTCGCCCAATCCTTACAAAAATCAAGCACTCGTCCTGCGATCCTATATTCTATCCTCTCAGCATAGCTTTTCGGAAGCGACTTAACAGCCTCTAAAATGATGTCATACCCCTTTCGAGGTTCGATTGTACCGAGAGTAGTAAAAACCACTTTTTTCGCATTGTAAGTTTTTATTTTTCCCTTATATTTGTCTTCAACACAGTTTGGTACTACGCTTACATTTTTATTATAAGCACTCGTAATATACTGTTTTGCATAATCACTGACACAAACCATATCGATCGACTTCTGTAAAACATCCGCCAATCCTGGATTGCCCCGCGCTATATCGACTAAGTTGGTGGCTTCGCGTATATACCAAACCGTCGGAATATAGCGGCTGACCACATAATAAAACTTATAACTTACAGCAGCATTGACAATGCACAAATCAAAACTATTATATGCATAATTAAAATCTGCATTTTTATAATCACAAATTTTTACAGCTATATTTAATTTATCGTATTCTGTTTTTAATGGACCATCAAAAAGAGACCAAACTTCTACCTTATAACGATTTTTCAGGAGCACTTTAGCAATCCTCAACAAACTCCTAGGGGCACCCGACCAACTTAACTCATTGGAATACAATAAAACTGTATGCTTTCTATCTCGCTTAAACTTTAACGCCGGAAATTTAGGTAATGACAACGACTGCACCATCGTTTCCATAACATCATTATTTGAAATTTTTGTCTGGCCATTAGCTGAATTTAAACGCGGAGAACCCGTACCCAACAGCAACAAATTTGATGTGAGAGCCATATATTTATTTTCCCAAAAATCACATACATTAACACTTCCACCGACACCCACATCATCTTCGAAACTGAGCGCACCAAAAACGCCCCTGTCAAAAGGCTTTGCTAACTGTATATAATATTCACAAGGTAAGGCAAGATCATAATTCTCTACCGCAAAAATATCACGATAATCCCCAAACTTAGATATGAAGTCATCGCAAAATTTTAATGCCGATTTTTGAATAACATCTGTAAACCATTTATTTTGAACACTAGATTCAAATTCGCCAAATATTAATTTACATTCGCCCGCCTCGTTAAATTCATATCCTTGTACTGATGCAGCATATTCCATTAACAGATGTTCTCTAACAACACCTGTTACGTTAGGTCTCCAATTGTAAAAAAGTTTTGTTCTAAATCCATATTTAGCCTCCCGTAAATCGAGTATTTCTCCATTTGAATGAATATAGTATGAATCAATGGAAAAACCCAATAATTTTGCTAAAATACTTTCTGTTCGCCCACTATAACCAACATCAAAAATCACATCTCCGGGTTTTATTATTGAAGAAAAATAAGAGACAAGTTTAGAACGATATGATTTAAAATCTAATAACGTATAAAATCTATCTGTAAAATCTTTAATAAAATCTAAGTATGCGGCATTACAGCCAAAAACATCATCAATCGTTCTTTTTGATTGGTAATATTTATTTATTCTAGCATAGCCGGCGGAAGTCAATAAAGGTTTTAACAAAGATATTATTTTCCTAGGTGAGGCATTAGCTACCACTATCTTATTATTTAAAATCGAAAGGAGATCGCTTTTACTAGAAATATCTGCAACAAAAAGCGATTTCCTAGATACATATAAATAATTCGACTTTGGAACTCCTTCCAGTCCTTCTACATATTTATCGTAAAATTGCTTAAGAAGCCAACCATCCCTGGCAACAAAATGAATTGTACAATTTGCTTTCGCTTTCAACTCACTTAACAGCCAACGCGTCAACCCCAAAAGTAATCCCCCAAGGCAATAATAACCAATATATCGAGGATCAGCGTTAAAATCGCTCTTATGATTAATTGCGAAAAACGGATAATCAAATATTTGATTTGCCACTAAACCATGGAAAGCTCTTAACCCCCAATAATGTTCAACATCCCACTTTCCTGCGGAAAAGTACATGTTCTTTTGATAAATATTTTTAAAGGACTCACCACAGTAAACTGCACTATTTCCACCCTTAAACAAACTCACTGCGTTATTGATATGATAGGCATTAAACCCTAACGATTTAGCCATTTTATAATCAGACGAATAATTATCCCCAACATGAACAAGTGACTCTAATTCTACTTTACCCAGCCGCAAATCTTTTTTTACTATCTCAAACAACTTCCCGTTATACTTACATTTATCATAGTAACATGAAATATATAACTTATAATAGTTTTTATAACCATTATCTTTAAGAATCTTCACTATATATTCATATGATAAATAAATATCGCTTATAAATAAAATCTTTTTTTCATAATAAAGCGCGAATTTATACAACTCATAACCACTTTGTTTGGCTTCGCACATTTTAAGTTCAGCAGCAATTTCCAACGCATACATCTGACGACACACATCGCTAGATACGCCGAAAATTTTACCAAATTCAATATATATCTCCTTTAGAGAAACTTCATCTTTACCATGCTTTCGTTTAGTATCTCGCGCATGTTTTTCGGCATATTTGCGCATATATACAAAATCGATAATAGCATTCGAATTAACTAATTTATTAAAGTCCGATGATAATAAATAAAAAATGTCATCCGGATTTGAAAAAGGTCTCCTAATGAGTGTATCAAATATATCAAAACTTACGTATTTACATTTTTCAGCAGCTATTGTTTGTTTCAAACGTTCTCCTGTAAAAAACATTTGAGGCAATTCTGTTGATAAGCTGCGAAAATATAAATCCTCTGCCGTCAGCTTTTCCGCATTATCTCCGAAATAACTTTTAAATTCTAAAAAACATTTCGCCTTCAAAATGTCATATTTAGAATAAAACAATTTGCCAGCATAAAATTTTAAATTTTTACACACCTCCGGTTCTGTTAAAAAACCGCACAAACAGTCAATACAAGCCCTGTATTCATTAAAAACGGTATCAACATT
>CASFTO010000067.1 GCA_949297665.1 uncultured Alphaproteobacteria bacterium
AAGCCTTCATTTTTAGCTTCCAAACAGGCCTAAAAAGTGCCTTAAAAAACGTCGCTTTTTACCCACCTTTTCGATCATTTTTTAAATGGGTGTTATACAATCCCTCTCTATCTGTGCCAAAGAGTGCCAATTCGCCTCCGACACCTCTTTATTTGCAATATCCAAATTAAATGCTTTTTTATGAAAAGATTATAATTAAACAATCTATTCGGAGATTACTTATTTACTTCAATTATCGCGCCCAATTTTTTCATAAACCTTTATTTGTTCCTAGGCGAAACAAGAGTAAAAGATTCTTTTCCTGTCTTCTTATTTTTATAGACTATTTTAATCCTATCAATCGAACATGCAGGAGCGGAAAGCGCATTGTTAGATTCACAAAACGACTTGATATTTGCATATGCTATTTCAGTTTGGACAAATATTCCAGATTGTATATATAAACAACCTTCCTTAAAAATGTATCTGCAGCGAATAAAAGCGTCGGCTATAAGTAAAAATAAGACAATTTCAAAAGCTAAGAACGAAAACGCAAATGACATTGATTTCGCAGAAGCAGTTTCTGTAGATTCTATACAAAGTTCAATACACGCTGCTATAACTATAAATCCTGCAAGTGATATAGTTAAACAAAGCCACGTATCTATTTTTGAATAGAATAGATTATCGGTATCGTTTCTAAATTTTCTTAGCACAACGGTTGTTATTGTTTTTGACTGTCTTGTTGTTCCTCAAGCCAAACTTGGTATATGCTTGAATCGATTGGGATCAGTTCTATTTTGCCGGTCCATTTATCCAATCTAAGACAAGCATCGCGCGATTTTCCTAATACTTGAATTTCATATCTTGAAGAAAGTGAGTATAATCCTGCAAGAATTAAGAATAACAAAGCAATTACAATTTTGAACACTTTCATAATTTTTTGATTCTGTTATTTATGTAAATTTATATTAAGATATATTTAATCTTATAGTGGAAAAGCGCATATTTAAGTAATGTTTTTTATAATATTACACCTAAGAAGTCAATCTATTTTTCGGTATGATGCAAAGAAGAATAGATCTTTGTTAAAGCTCAATTCGCCTCAAATAACCCCTTATTTTGAAAGAAAATAACGAAGGGAGTTTCGCTATTCTTTGGGAGTAAACTTTTGCGATTGCGTCTATGACTTGCGGGCATTCTGCTTTTATCGCAATTTCGTATGGCACAAAGTCTCCGTTTTCAAGGCAGCCTGCAAGTATCCTATGCAGTTCAAGATGTTTTCCCTGTGAGCATTTTATCCTGAGTGTTCCCCTCCCATACCTTCCAAAAACCGGAAATAAATCCCAAAAATACACATGGTGCGTATGATAGTTTTTAGCGCCCAGGCTAATTCCATCCAGTGCCATAGTACCGCAAGGCAAAAGCAAGCTCTTTTCAATTTCGTATTCAAGGGAAACTTTCTTAAGGTAGTCGTCCAAGGGATTGTTTACATCCCTTGGATTTAAGTGTTTCCTAAAACTTTTCTGCCTCATGTTAGTTGCCCAACTTTTCGATTTCCCTTGCATTTAGCATCTTTCCCAAGTGCTTAAATGGGATTTGCAAATATATCCCTTTTATATCGCAAACGCGCCTTGCGGTGCGCTTGCGGCGTTCAAGCCTTGCCATAATCTTTTTATTTTCCTTTCTCATAAATAATATTCCTTTCTATTTAGTTGTTTCAGAGTCCATACCATTGGGATCTTCATTTTTATTGTATTTTGAGGATAAAATTTTCCGCCTTTGCTGAATCTTTTCGTCCAATATAAACTCAAAGAGATTTGGTTTCTTTTCTTTTGACAATGCCTCCAACTCATCTGCAGATTTGCTATCTGCAAGTTCTATAAACGAG
>CASFTO010000068.1 GCA_949297665.1 uncultured Alphaproteobacteria bacterium
CAATACTTAGCCTTTTTGATGAAATTTTTAAAAGATTTCTTTAAATACAATCGGTTAAATTAAATTATGGAAATACAATTACTCCTTAGACTTTAATTTTTGAATTTTCTACATCTTGTGGTGTTTTTGAGAGAAATCACAAAATTTCAGCTCGGACTCCGTTTTTAAATGCTCAACAAACTAGATATTGTGGTTTTCTATGATTAGGCTCGATCAAAATCGGCAATAAGTTTGTGTACCCAACTCTGCGTAAAAAGTCGATTAATTTCGCTTCAATTTCTCTGTGAGCCAGTCGGTCTGCAAACAGGGAAATGTACCTTACTCAGCGTAGCTAACCTTTTAATGATTTTCGTAGAAGATCGTTTCCGTAACCTTATGATTATTAAAGAGTTTTGAAATGTCTAAAAATATTCGTTTTCCTAAAAATGTACCCAGCTCTGCGTAAATTTCGACTTATGTTGTTGCTTTTCAAAAAGAAAAAACGTACCTTACTCTGCGTAACAAAATGTAAATATCTTGCGATATAGCTCAGGGTACCGATTTTTCTCTAAATTTTCATAATCTCATAAAAATCAATAAGTTATAAAAAATTATGGAAAATCCTAAATTATTCTTTTGAATTACAAGATATTGTGTTTTGCTTTTTTTGGTGAGTTTGAAGTCAGTTTCCCCCAAGATGTTGTATAAGAAATGTCCGGTTGAGTTTTGATGCTTATCAAAATGGAATATCCCTTTTCCGTACCTAACTCTGCGTAATGATTTTGTTATATTTTCGGAGCCCTCTTTTTACTGGTTTTCTTTGCATCTTTTAAATTTTTTTAGGTGGTGTTTGTTAATCATAAATTCCAATTCACTGATTTTTAATGATTAATTTTTAAAATCCTGTTCATTTTTGTACCTAAGTCTGCGTAACTTTCCCTTTTTCTTTGTACCTAAGTCAGTGTAAGCCGGAGACAAATTTTTTAGTATTTTGAACGGTGAGGTGTTCGAGAAAATCCTTCATTTTGAATACTTGATTGAGTTTCTTTATTTTCTTGTAAAACAAATGATTACTTTTTTGAATTATTTAAAAAATTTCAACGGTTGAATTTTCTATCTATTGTGTTTTTATTGTTGAATGAATCAAAAACTTCTTTCTTTGAAGTTAAAAATGATCCGGCGGTGACTGAATTTTGAGTTATCCACAATCGTAGCCCGCCTTACATAATTAATTAAATACATATTACATATTTATCTATATATATAGGGGCGTACCTAACTCTGCGTAAAAACGTACCCAACTCTGCGTGGAAAACCCTGTTTTTGGTACCTAACTCTGCGTGGATAACTCTACTTAGCCACCGATTTTTTGTGGATAACTCGGCTTTTTTCTCTTTTTATCTATCCGATATACATTTTTGTTTTATAATGTCGCCGAGCGAGGTGTTTATGTCGGTAAAAAATAAAGTTCAAACTAAACAAGTCAGAGTGGCAATAAGCCTCATGGAAAAGGAGGCGCTGCAAGCTCTGTGTGAAAGTCTCGGCACGACCGTGAGTCAGCACGTCCGCAAACTGGCGGTTGATTTCCTGTCGTTGCCCAAAGATCAGCGTCAGCTTCAATCGTTTGATTTGAAGGCGCTCTCCAATGAGACTTCGGTGATCGCTTTATTTTCCGACGAGTACCGTCAATTGATTGTTCAAGTTTCCAAGGAACTCGGTGTGTCATCAGCCCGTTTGATCCGGCTGTTGTTCTTATCGGAGTTGATTCAGACACCGTTTGGAAAAACAATCAAAGAGATTTTAAACCAAGCGAAGTGAGCAAGGTCACTTTTTGCTTGTTGTAGAAATAAATCGGCGCCAGAGGGTGTACCACCACCGCACTGACGCCTAAGCAAAGCAGCCATCAACAAGGGTTAGACCGCGATGCCTGACGCACATTCTAAACGAACGAACACTAAAGTACATAATTCCATGAACTCTGAATCATCGGAATTGATACTGACGCCCTCCGATTACACGTTGTCGAAGTTTGATCGACTTGCCCAAGTGCGTCGTGAGATCATGGAGAAAACGGCGCTGGAAGACGATGCCGTTTCATTTTCTCCTCGTGCGATGGTCTATTGTGGCCTTCCCTATAAAAAGCCCATGGTTCAGCAAGCCGACGGCACCAAAACGCCTGCCATGCTCTACGAGCGCAAGTTCTCCCGTGTTTATATGCGCATCGGCACGCTCGCGCCCGAAGTCGGTTTGCCCTACGGCGGTATGGCCCGATTGATTCTGAGCTACATCACGCAAGCCGCCGTTCGTCGTGGTGTTCGCACCATTTGTTTGGCGGACAACATCGGCGATATGCTTCGCCAGTTTGGCATTGATAAAGTCACGGGCGGATCCCGTGGCACGATTACCACCCTTCGCAACCAACTCATTCGTTTGCGCTATTCGACGTTCTTAGTGCGTTGGGCGGAAGCGGGCGGTGCGTTCCCCGACGGAACGATTGCTCCGCCGGATATGTATTCCGAGCGCGACACCATTTTCCCGATTATTTCCGACGCATCGTTGTGGCGAAAAGGAAACACTTCGGACATTTTGGGCCTTGAAGACGAAACGAAGTTTTTCTTGGAAATCAGTGAAGACTTCTTCAATGAGATCTGCAACCGCCCGATACCGATTGATATGCGAGCCTATCGTGAGCTTCTATCAAGCCCGATGGCGATGGACGTCTATGTGTACCTGTCGTACCTCTCAAGCTACGTTAAAAAGCCGTTTGAATTGCCGTGGGAAGTGTTGCGCGATCAATTCCGCCCCGGCATCGCCCGTATGGCTCGCTTTAAGGTGGACTTCACGGATGCGCTCAAAGATGTGGCGATGGTGTATCCGAAGTTGAAGATGGAATTGGACGACAAAGGCGGTTTGATTATTAAGCCGGGTTCTGCTCCGTCTGTGCCGAGACCGTCGGTCGCGCCGGCTCTGTCGGCTGGCCCTGCGCCCAAACCCGTGAAGACAAAAACGGAAAAAGCGAAAAAGGCTAAAGAAGTGAAGGCTAAAAATCCACCCGTTGCGGAAAAATAACTTCGGTTAGAATGGGTAAGGAAATTTGCTAGGAGTGTGCATTGGCCAATAAAAAAGATCTGGATGCGTTGGAATTTGCTCTCGGTGACGATGTGATCCGGGAGTGGAACGATCCATTGACGCTTGAGTTGATGTGCAACCCGGACGGCTCCGTGTGGATTGAGAAAGCGGGCAGTAGTCCGCAGTTAATCGGCCAGATGGAAGCGTACAACGCGGACAATATTTGTCGTATTGTCGCTGACTCGCTCGGCAAAACCTTCTCGAAAGATCAACCGATCATTGAAGGGGAGTGGCCGATTGACGGAAGCCGTTTTGAAGGATTGGTGCCACCCATTGTGGCAAGTCCTTCGTTTACGTTGAGAAAAAAAGCCTCGATGGTTTTTACGCTCGATCAGTACGTCGAGCAG
>CASFTO010000069.1 GCA_949297665.1 uncultured Alphaproteobacteria bacterium
AATATAAAACCGATTTAGCTTGTTCTAACGCTGCCTCACTTATAACGATTATGACAATATCTCCGTCTATATAAATAGACTTCTCTGACGGCCATGCTTGTGCTTCGTTGCGTATATAGGCTTGTCCTTCTTTCGATAATTCACTGATTACCGCGTTGTTATAAAAAATATCTTCCGGATAATAAAAATTATAGACTATCCTCGACATAAATTCCGGCGTATATGATGTTTCCAATAAATCCAAACTGGTTACTTCTTTATCATCTTTGCGATAATAATTTTTACGCAACGTAAAACTGCCTATCTGCAATAATCGATATTTTTTATCGGCATAAAATGATGGGGTTTCTTCTAATCTTGATACAATCCGCTCATGCACTTTCATCTCGGCGTCAAAGCCTAATTTCCATACCTTTTGCGCATAAACATCTCGGACACAAGACATAAATGTTATAATAACCAAACACACTCCTATTATTTTTTTTGCTGTTTGTTGTTGATAAAATTCCAAACATAATCGGACGCCATACGCATAAATTATGGCTAAACCATAAAAATCCAACCGCGGAACAAACGCAAAATTTTCCATCTCAGCCAAAACCTGCCCTCTTTCTTCCGCAATTAAATAGGCTACTTTGGAAGCCAATAACATACCGATTATTCCTAACAATAACAGCGGAACTTTTTTGATACCTCCTCGCAATATCAGCCCTATCGTTCCTACAAATACAACTGTCAGCAACAGTATTTTGTACTTATATTCCATAAACGGCAATGGTGTTATAAATTGTGTAAACATAACCTTAAATGTTTCCGTTAATTTCGTCGGTAGGTAATCTATACTTACAATTTGTGTATTATAATCCGATGTCAGGGAAGAAAAACTAATGATAATTTTGTACCCTATCAAGGCGATAAATATATCGGCAACCGTTGCTAATTTGCTTTTTACTATCGCTCTTATGTTTTTTTCCTCAGTGTATTCAATCATCATCTTACCGATAAGACAGACACCGTATAAATTGATGACTGCCGCATATGATGAAAAAGAAAACAACATCAGCAATATGGCACCGATATGCCATAACCATTTCTTTTTTACGTCTTGCTTTTCTGCTAAACTCAGTGCTAACACACATAGTAGAGGCAGACTTAAATTTATTAGCGTATCTTTGGTATAATACAGCCATACCAACGTATAGGGCAAAACAGCAAAAAATATTGTAAACACGGTGTAATTAAACGTTGTCAGAGGTAATTTCCAATACTTTGCCAGCATTATTCCGCCCAAAACAAGCATTGCAAAAGATATGAGATTATTTAGAATCGGCAAAAATTGACCGCCGAAAAATATACTTTGCACAACAAAATGCAACGGACGACCTTCAAAACTCCCTTCGCTCCAATATGTGCCGTTTCGGATATACTCCCAATCATGATCTCCGAACATGAAATTGACCGTATGAAACAAAAATACAATATTTACTATACCGAATGCTATCCAAAAGGCTTGAATATATCGGCTGTCCAGTGCTTTGATTTTTGTTATGATATTTTTTTCTAATTCTAAATATCTCATTCTCCTGCCTCTTCTTATTTGTATGATCTTTCGTATATATCCAAGCAATCTTTTACACTCAGATCACAGGGATCTAATAAAAAAGATACGGCATTTTGCGTTTTAGCGGCTTCTGCAAATTCTTTTAAGCGGGATTTTTCTATACCATAGTCACTCATCTTCAGATTATCCGCGCCGCAAGCCTTTTGTAAATCTTTTAATGCCGTAATAAAATCTTCCGGTGTCTTCGCTTCTTTCTTGCCCATCGCTCTCGCCATTTCAATCATTCTGTCGCCGCAGCAATGTTTTTCAGCTATCTTACTGAAATAAGCCACACTCAACATTATCAAACCGGCTCCGTGCGGTAAATTTTTATACGCACCGCTCAATACATGCTCTAACGCGTGTTCCGATATGCACCCCGACGTACTCTCAACCATACCCGATAATGTATTGGCCAATGCCATATTCTCGCGTGCTTCTATATCTTGTCCGTCAAATACGGCTTGCGGTAAATTTTGCGCTATCAGACTAATGGCTTTTAATGCATATATGTCGCTTATCGGTGTGGCTATATTTGCCAGATACCCCTCTAAACTATGAAATAATGCATCGAACCCTTGATAAATCGTATAGTTCTTCGGAACACTCAGCATTAATTCAGGATCAACAACGGCTAGTACCGGAAAGGTTTCATCTATTCCGAAACCGAATTTTTCTTCCGTTTCAGCATTACTTATTACCGTCCACGGATCGGCTTCCGTTCCGGTGCCCGCCGTTGTGGTTATCGCGACTATCGGTAACGGCTTTGCGGTTATCGGCTTGCCTTTACCGCTTCCTCTTGTCATGTAATCCCAATAATCGCCTGCATTCGTCGCCATTATCGCTATTGATTTTGACGCATCTATCGGCGAACCGCCTCCTAGCCCTACGATAAAATCACACCCTTCTTTTCTGGCTAATGCGGCTCCTTCCATCACTTCTTTTCTGTCCGGATTGGCCGTTATTTTATTATATAAAACATATGATACTCCCGCAGCGGCTAATTCTTCTTGGGTTCTGGCTAAATATCCGTTATCAACTACCGAATGTCCGTTGGTTGTTACCAATAATGCTCTTTTACCGGGGAGCTTTTCTTTATGCAAATTGCTTAACTGTCCTCGTCCGAATAAAATTTTTGTCGGTATGTAATATGTAAAATTCATAATTTTCCTCCTTACTTAAATATCTCAAAACTCTTGTTGTAATTTAATGACAGTCCGAATGTACTCTGGGCGCGGGATTTTGACGCTCCTCGCGTCTTTGCCAGCTCATAGTTATAAAACGGGGCTAAATACAAATCGCCGACAAGTTTCGTTTCTATCCGGTTGTTCATACTTAACTTATATTCAAAATCAGTTGCCTCGTATTGGCTGTAACTGAAGAAATGTCGATAGTAACCTTCTGATACAAATGATGTTTGCGGATTTAGCGGATAATTAAACTCATATCCTACTTCCGCGCCGGTTTTCATATTGTCTTTGTCATAGGTCATGTCATCTTCTTCAACCACTGCAACATACATCTGCTTAAAATATTGTCCGTCGTAAAATTTTAAACCGGTTTTTCCACGCAAAATTTGGGTGCGATAGCTGCTGCCGTCTAAATCAAAATCCGTAAATTCCGTTTCATACCCCAAATACGCAAAAGGACCTATCGAACCTTCATCCAAATGCCAAACTTTCTGAGTATAATCCGTAAACAATAATATTTCGTCATCTTTTTCATTTTCACTGGTTTCACCGTCTTCCGTGGTTTTGGATTTGCTGTATATCGCGTATAAGCCATTTATCCATACCATACTTTCTTTTTCAAATGTCACATTACCGTCAAAAACGCCACCAATATTACTTTCTTCATCCGCATTATAGGTGTCAGGGTAATTCGCATCTTCTTTATTGGTCACGCTGTGTTCCATATATTCAATCCCGATGCGCTTTATATTTGCCGTCCATAAACCTTGTTCAGGAAAAGTTTGTTGTGTTGAATTTTTTATCTCATCGTCTTCATTTGTCGCTACTATTTTATCAACGTTCTCATTCGCGCGACTTTCTATCGGCGTCGTTATTCCTGCCATTATACCGATTATAATTGCTAATTCTAAACTTCTTTTCATTTCTACCCTTTTATCTGTTTTCAGAGTATAAGTCTAGACACTTTTGCTTTCTTCGCAAAAGTTTTTCGCACGTTATCAACGACTATTATTCGATTTTTATTGCTTTAATGGCTGCCGCTCTTATTCCACAAGGCGCGCCATACCAACTTAAATCTATCCTTAAATTTCAGCTCCGGCTTGGGCGAAATAATCTCCCACCCTCTTTTATCCATCATTTCAAAATAGGCATGATACAAATTAAGCATATATACAATCGGTTTGGAATTGCGATTGTGCTTTTCCTCCAACATCCTATATGCGTCCGCATACGCCTGACGCGCACGATTGGCTAATTTTTGACGTGCTACATATAAATTTTTATGTGTCAGTATTTCTTTTGCCGATAAACTCGAGTCAATTTCCGCTGCCTGCAAATATTCTTCCGGTATATACATATGACCGCCGGTCGCATCTTCTTTGATATTTTTCAATATATTCGTTATTTCTACCGCTCGACCGATTTGGCAACCTAATTCCATCGTGGTTTCTTCATCAAAATCTCCGATAACCTTCAAAATCAAATAACTCGGTATTTCCGATACCCCTCGACAATAGGTTTCAAATTCTTCTAATGTCGGACGAAACAGTGGTTTTGGACAATCCATTGCAAAACCCGATAAAATTGTTTCCAAATGCTCACGCGCAAACTTGAAACGCATACAGTTTTTATATATGCGACGGCCTATATCCGTTTCCGGAACCTTTTTATCGTATATGTTTGATACCTCTCGCTGCCATGCCGCAAGGATATCTCCTTTCTCTTTCTCAGGCAAAGAACTGGAACTTAAATCGTCAAAGTGCTTAACGAGCGCGTATAAAGTATATACGGCCTCCCGCTTGGCTTTCGGATAGTGTCGGGTGCACCAAAATACCGCTGAATGATTTTTTCTGACAATGCGTCCTATGGAGCTCATTTTATTTCCTCTTCTTTGAATATTTATCTGATTTTCATGTCCTTTGTTTGATTTCTTGTGGTCAGATTATATCCTAAACCATATAAAAATGCGTTAACATAAATTAAAAAATTGACTGATTTTACGGCTTTTGGGGGCAAAATGATATTTAATCCGATAAAAAATCCAATCTTGAAACGGAAAATCAGTCCTTGAGTCACACTTAACAGTTGGCGGTCTTCGCGCATCCCTTTTTCTAAACGTTGATTTATTTTCTTATCTCTCGTACTAATCCCCGCTTGCTTTAATATTCGGCGTAATCCCGAATATTCTTGCACATAACGACTGATATACGAAAAAAATAAATTTGAAAACGGTTGATAGAACGGTGGGGTTTGATTATTCAATACCGCTACCATTCTGCTCAGCGGCGATATAATCTGCAATCCTATAGGCGACGCTTCCGTCAACTCCAACGGATACAAATTCTTTGATATCCACTCAAAGCCATCCAACGGCTCTAATAATAATGACAGTGACAAGTTTTTTGCTATAAATTCTTTTTGCAGAAAACCTAACAAATTTTTTTCGCTCCATTGTCTTTCACTCACGGCACGATACAAGTAATTGAAACTTTTTTCGTGTATCTTCTTTATACCTAATCCTCGTTTGGATAACTGGCGAATATAAAGCAGATATTTTATAAAAAAAGTCCTATCTTTCGTGGGGATTAAACATAAATACATTGACAATGGCGGAAGTTTATCCGATTGTTTCTTTTCTTTATATAGGTGAGGAAAATCATCTGTGTATGTTTCTTTTTCCTCTTGTCTTTTTCTTTGCTCAGCACCCAATCTCATGCAACCACTCCTCTACGGCTTTTATGGCTCGGGTCGATAACGCAGCTTTCTTTTCCGTGCCTTTTAAATAACGCAACTTCCCTTTAGCGGTTTCTACTTTCGGCAATTCGGGAAACAGGCCGAAATTGATATTCATCGGCTGATATTGTTCTATATCCGTATCATCTTGCAAATGCGCCAGTTGGCATCCGAAAGCCGTTTCTCGCGGCGGTAAATGCGGTGTATTTCCTTTGCTGATTTCTGCCGCAAAATATCCTGCAAGCCACCCGATTGACGCACTTTCCACATACCCTTCACATCCGGTAATTTGTCCGGCAAACATTATATGAGGTTTCGTTTTTAATCTTAAAAACTCATCCAAGAGAATCGGTGATTTAATAAAAGTATTTTTATGAATTCCACCAAGTCTTGCAAAAACGGCATTTTCCAACCCCGGTATCGTGCGAAAAATACGCATTTGCTCGCCATGCTTTAATTTGGTTTGAAATCCAACCATATTGCGCAACGTATCTTCTTTATTATCTTGTCTTAATTGCACAACGGCATAAGGACGCGCTCCCGTATGCGGGTTAGTCAAACCAACCGGTTTCATCGGACCATACATTAAGGTATCTTTCCCACGTTCCGCCATAACTTCAACCGGCAGACATCCATCAAAATATGTCGGTGTTTCAAAGTCGTGAAATTCAACCTTTTCACCAGTCAACAATGCCTCTACAAAAGCGTAATATTGCTCTTTATCCATTGGACAGTTGATATAATCAAACTTATCGCCTTTATCATATCTTGATTGGTACCACGCCTTTTCGAAATCTATACTCTCTTTATATATTACCGGAGCTATCGCATCGTAAAATGATAATTTCTCACCGCCGATTGCTTCCGATATGCTGCCGGCCAAAGCGTTTGATGTCAGAGGTCCGGTCGCAATAATACTTAATCCCTCTTCCGGTTTGGGTAACTCGGTTATTTCTTTTGTTATTATTTCTATTAACGGATGTGATTGCAATTTTTCGGTTATATAAGCAGAAAACCCTTCTCTATCTACCGCTAAAGCCCCTCCGGCAGGAACGCGATTTTTATCCGCACTTTCCATTATCAAAGATTTTGCATTACGCATTTCTTGGTGCAGCAAGCCCACCGCATTATACTTTGCATCGTCCGAACGGAGTGAATTGGAACACACTAACTCTGCAAAGCCATTACTTTTATGCGCAGGCGAGCGCTTGTGAGGTTTCATATCGTACAGTTTTACTCTTACGTTTCTTGTTGCCAATTGCCATGCGGCTTCCGCACCGGCTAAACCGCCGCCTATGACATTTACTTGTTCGGACATTTCTTTTCCTCTTTATTTGATGTCTTTTATATTTGTCTTTCGGTTATATCGTTTGTTCTTCGGTTTGTAAATACTAAAAATTAGATGATTTTTAAAAAAAATTTGTTATAATGGCGCAAAGTGGATTTGAGAAATGAGTAAAAACAGACTGTTAACTTTTATCTTAGTTTTATATTGCGGTACATCTTGGTGTCTTCCGCAGGCTTTTGCTCAGTCTGAAATGAACTTGCTCTTGTTTGAAAAGAAAGCTGAAGGATCTCAAAATTCTCAGAAACAAAAAAATAAATCCGCTGTTGATATTTCTGAATCTTTAACCGACAATCTATCTAAATCTGAGAAAAAGAAAGAAACTCAGAGCTCCGATTCACAAGAATCCGAAAGCTGGCTCAAAAGCCTTATCTCTAAAGGTACAAGCGAAATTTTCCAAGATCAAGACGCAAAGGCTAAAGCAAAAGAAGCTCAACGTATTGAACGAGTTTTGCAAAACAGACGTTCCAATGCCGCTAATTTTGATATTTCCAAAGTTAAACTTCGTATGTCGCCTAAAGAAGTCGAAGATACTCTCACTGCTCAGGGATATCGAAAAATTCAGGAAAAAATGGAAATTCCTAACTTTATTAAATGGCGTAGCGAAGAGTTATGTCGCCAACATGGGGTTATCGGATTTGAACGCTTGAATGCTTGTGCAACCATGGTCGCAAAAGAAAACGGTTTTCAATTTATTGAACACCAAACTTATAATCGCTATATTACTCGAGAAACAATTGAAGTCTATTTTACTTCCACATTTACCGATAATTTGGCTCACCGAATTTTTTATAAAAGCTCCGCGCCTTTTAGCGACAGTAAAGCCTCTAAAAATGTTTATTTGAACAATCTTAAAGTTTTCGATTTTTGGCGCAGAATTGATCTTAAATACGGCAAACCCGATAATGAAACCGAAA
>CASFTO010000070.1 GCA_949297665.1 uncultured Alphaproteobacteria bacterium
AACATTATTTTTAGGAGTGGGCGTTCCTGGTTATGCCTCTTTGCTGGTATCAATTCTCTTTTTCGGTTCAGTACAACTAATCGTATTGGGGATTTTTGGCGAATATATCGGACGCATTTTCACAGAAGTCAAACGCCGCCCCAGATATATCATTGATGAAAAAGTAAATTGCGAGGAAGATTGAAACGCCAGATAAAAATAACAATAAAAAGCCTGATGCAACTAATTTTTCATCAGGCTGTATTTTTGCACTTTAGTAATGGATTAGTATGAGTTGTGGTTAGTATTTGCTAATATATAAGTGTTAAATTGCAATCAACTTTAATAGAAAAATATATTTTTTTATAGAATATATTTTTCAAGAAATACATATCATGAAAACAAACATAAAGTTGCAGATAAATTTAATTGTAGCATCTATGAATGGGTAATTGAGTGTTATCTTATAGAAAATTCCAGAAAAGTGGTATATAGACGTAAAAAAAATACTGCTTATTAAATAAAGTTCAACAATGAAAAAAGTCCTCCTGAACTAAAAATAATCTGAAAGCAGATGAGTCCTTTATCTTACGAGTCGCTAATAAAACATCTTATTTTTTCAAAATGAAGAACTTTTTAGGAAGTAATAGGCTTTATGTGCTCAGGGAAGAAGTGAATGGCACCTAAATATCAAATAGCGATTCTATTAGAAAACATTATTTTCTGCTTACTAGTAAAAAGTAAAAGGCTTTAAGATTTCTCTCAAAGCCTTTGTTTTACTGGTGAGCCCGACGGGATTCGAACCCATGACCCTTTGATTAAAAGTCAAAGAAAATAGGGGGGGTTATTAAATTATAATTTCTTATAAAATACTATATTTTTACTTGATTTTCAAGGGTTTTGATGTTATATGAGCTTATAAAGAAATTTTGTTAGTTTTAGAAAAAGTCACTACTATTTCACTACTAATTCACTACTGATAGAGGATAAGAATGAAGCTAAAATTAAATAAGTCTAATGTAGATAAAATTAAATATTCAAAAGAAAAGCCGGTATTTTATTATGACACAGACTTAATCGGTTTTGGGATAAAAGCGAGTGCTACCAGAATAGTCTACTTTGCGGAAGATCAAATAAATGGCAAGACGATTCGTAAAAACATAGCTCTTGTAGGAACACTTTCACCTGACGAGGCAAGAAAGCAAGCTAAAGTACTTTTAGGGGAAATGGCAAAAGGAATAAATATTGTCGAAGAAGAGAAAAAGGAAAAAGTAAAACAAATAACACTATCAGAGGCTTATAAAGACTTTAAAAAAATGCGTTCGCTGACGGCTAGTACCATCGTAGGCTATGATACAGCAATGAATACCATATTTAAAGAATGGCAAAATAAACCATTAATATCCATAACCGGAGATATGGTGGTGAAAAAATTTAAGCAAAAAAGTGCAGAAGCACCATATTCTGCCAATTTATATTTTCGTTGTCTTAGAGCTGTATTTAATTTTGCAATGGAGAATTACAGTGTAAACGATATGCCAATTCTGCCATATAATCCTTGCCTTAAAATAAACAAATTAAAAATATGGAACCGAACAGAAAGAAGAACACGATATATTCAGTCTGAGCAACTACAAGATTTTTTGAAAGGATTAGAAATAAAGCCAACAGATAGTCAAAGAAAAATTTTAGCAAAAAAGCAATGTCTAATTACTTTATTTACGGGATGTCGAGATCAAGAAATTGCCGGCTTAAAAAGAAAAGATATTGATTTAAAAAGAAAAAGTATCTGTATAGAAAATACCAAAAATCATCATAAACATATTTTACCATATGGAACATGGCTCGGTGAAATTTTAGAGGATATGTGCCGAGGCTTGTCTCCTGACGAATATATTTTTGCTGCAGACAATAGGTGCGGACACTTAAAAGATCATCGAAAGCTCATTAAAAGTATATCTCAAGAATGCGGAATAGACTTTAGTTTACATGATTTGCGACGTACATTTGCAAGCATTGCCAATAATCATATTTCAGGAATGACGCAATATACTCTAAAAAAACTCTTAAATCACGCAGAAGATGATGTGACAGCAGGGTATATCCAGTTTGAACCAGAACAATTACGTAAACCTATGCAAGAGATAGAAGACTTTATTCTGAAAAAAGCAGGGGGCAATAGAGATATATAAAAAGAGATATTTTTTACCAACAATACAGCAGACATCGCACTAGCCGGATAATTACGGATGCATAAGTTTTAGTTATTTCCCTCCTACTGTGATAATAGACATTGCTTATAAATTCCCTAAAACTATAAATTTTTTTAAAATAGTTTGCGATCATAAAAAAAAGAGAGTAGATAATAAAGCATCAGAAAGGACTAGCAAAACAAAAGAACATTAATAACCTTGTTAGGAGAATAAACATGAAAAACAAAAATATGAGCAGAATTAACATACGTCAAGCAATAGAAATGCTAGCCTTTAACTGGCCTACCTTTGATGATTATGATGAGGAAATTTTGGCAGGAATAAATCGTAAAAAGATTTTAGAGAATCCAGAGGCCTTATTCAAAATCAAACGAGCTAAAATTCGCCTTGAAAAATCGATAAATGACGGAAACGTCAGCTGTTATGGATATGAAGACTCGTACAGATACATACATGATCCTGATAATCCAGACACTAGTAAAGCTTATCCAGAGTATGTGATGCTGTATATTGATAAAAAAGTGAAGAGACATAAAATATATGTCAAAAAATCCCATATTTTGCGTTTACATGCGGCCGAAGACGTGGAGTATTATGCAGATCCTGAACATAGCAACAAGAGCGAGTACGATTTGTTCTTAATAGATAACCCCAAAATCGAAACACGTTATTTAGATGTAGAAATAGAAAAAGAAGATATTGAAAAATTGCTCAATCAACCAACCACGGAAAATCAATGTCTAAAAAAAGAAATCAATGAACGAGCCATAGCAATGGCAAAGAAACTAAAGCAGGATAATCCGAATATAACAAATAATAGAGCTGCATGCCTCATTAGGAAAGAATTAAAGGTAAAGGATGGTCAATACCCTTCATTGGGTACCTTGAGAAATGTAATAGATAATATCATTTCTACAGAGAAAAATGGACAACAAAATAAATAGCTAACATATTGAAAATAAACTATTATAATTTTGCAATAAAGTTTGCAACTTTATAATAATGCAAATTGTTATAGCCGCTTCTAATCTCCTAAACGATACGAGAACAAACTCGTTAACATTATATTCAAGGAGAAGACCCTATGAATAAATTTATTGCGGCAGAAGAAGAAGCGCTGCTTACAACAAAAGATGTGGCTGCATATTTAAACCTATCAATAGCATGGTTTCACTGCAAAGCGGTAAGCGGTGGTGGAATTCCATACATAAAAATAGGAAACCGTCGCCTATATAAAAAACAAGATGTGCTAGATTGGTTAAAAAATCACGCACAAAAAGTTCGCTCAACCTCTGAGTATAAAAAAGAGCAAGGAGGTGAGCATGAGTAATAATATAGAAAGACATACCCCCGCCCCCTCTTTTTTCGAACAAGGGGGGATGGGGGGAGAAAATCCAACTTCCAGACAAACAACCATAGCCACATCAGCTAGTGATAAAAAGTTAAGAGCTGGTATAGCCATAAAAGTTTATTGCCGTGCATGTTGTAATGGCCAAAATCCTCAACGGACATGCGGAAGCATTTTATGTCCATTATTTCCCAAAAAAAGTGGAAAAAATTTTCAAGAAAATATTTTAACGATAAATGATACGCAAAAACAAGATTCCAAAAATTATTCCGATAAAAATAGGGAAAACGAGAGCGTAAAAACGATATTTGATAGCCTAACTAATCTACAAGCAATCAAAGAATATTGTAAAATGTGTTCAGGTGATATTTCCCCGCGGGTATGTTGGGAGGAAAAATGTCCATTATATCCCTTTAGATTAGGTAAGAATACAACAATCATCCGCAAGCGTGTGAGTATAGAAATAAAAAACAAGTTATTAAAAAACTTACAGGGGAAACACCGTGACGAAAGATAAAAATACAAAAATGGAAAAAAATCGGTTAAACACGAAAACAGGAAAAGCCGAGACAAATCAGTTTGTACAGATGGTTTTAGCTGCCCTAAAAGGAAATCAGCCTTTAGTTTATAATATTAATAATATATATACAAGCAATAAACCGCGCATGCACGCGTGGAGAAGTTTGAGTAAGGCAGAGAAGCTGTTTTTAGTCTCTATCCTAATAGTGGATAACACATGGGAGGCTGTTACAACACGATTCTCAATAGAGTTTATTAAACGGTCATTATTACAGAATTGTAGAGAAAGCATAAACACATATATATCTCGTCGAATGAGAGCAAATCTTAAAAATATGCTGGGATATTATCCTATGTTCGCTTTTGTTCTTGAATATGATAATCCCAATATATTTCATCTACATGGGATAATAAAGGTGGATGATAGATATAATGAAATACGTAAAGCAATACTTATCACAGCTTTTGGGCGTAAATATAGGGATAATGAAATACCAGCATCAATAAAAATAAAATTTAAGCGTATATACGACAAGATAGGTTGGTGTAACTATATGCAAAAGGATGAGCAGGATATTTACATACACCAAGAACTTCTGCAAGAAATTCAAAGGTTATACGAAAATTTACGAAATTCACAAAGAAAGAGGAGAAAAGTAGATGCATAGCAATATAATAGGGCGCAAAAGTGTTATGACAGCAGAGGTAGTCGCAAAATTAGAACAAGCATTTTCGTTAGGATGCAGTGACGAGGAAGCTTGCTTTTTTGCGGGTATTAACAAGGCAAGTTTATACCGTTACCAAGAGAAGAACAAGACCTTTTGCAACCGAAAGGAAGCATTGAAGAAGAGAATGGTGTTATTAGCAAGAGCTGTAGTAGAAAAGGCGCTTTTTGAGGGGGACAAAGCGACTGCGCGCTGGTATCTTGAAAAATACTGTAAAGAGGATTTTCAGAATAACCAAGTAAAGGATGATAAAAGAAAAACTATCCAAATAAAAGTACTGACAGAAGATGGAAAGAGCATATCATTAGATGAGTATCAAAAAAATCTAAGTGAGTTTAATAGTAAATAGGGATAGGAAAATGATTTATGGATATGTCAGAGTTAGTACAGATAAACAAGATTGTAAAAATCAAAAGTTAGGTATTGAACAAAAAGCAAAATCTTTAGGATGTAGTGTGGATAAATACATCGAAGATGCCGGTGTTTCCGGAACGGTTAAGGCAAAAAAGAGAAATCTTTGGAAAATTGTAAAACAAGGCAAACAGGGAGATTGGCTTATTACATCGGAACTGTCTAGGCTCGGACGTTCAACAGTAGATGTTTTGGAAACTTGCGGTATTTTGGCGCAAAAAGGCATAAATGTCTGGTTTGTAAAACAAAATATGGGATTAGACCAATCCCCCATGGGCAAAATGATGTTAGCCATAATGTCAGCCTTTGCGGAAATGGAAAGAGATCTAATTTCAATGCGCACCAAAGAAGCTTTGGCTTTAAGAAAACAAAAAGGAAGAAAATTAGGCAGAGAATTTGGAAGTAAAAATAATAAATATAAGCTTGATGATAAAAAAACATTTATTCTTCAGGAACTGGAAAACGGAATATCTAAAAGAAAACTCGCTAAAAAACTAAATGTAACCATTGCGACATTAAATCGTTTTTTAGAACGGCTACAGAGTTCGATTTAAACGAACGATAGAATAAACTCACCTTATAATACTGTTAATATAAGTAAATTCAACAAAAATATTTCAACAAACCACATCATAAATTTTACCTTCCTTAAAATAGATACAAGAGGGTGAAATGGTTTGTCATACAGCCATATTATTAAAAGATGATATGGCACAAGTCTCTGATTTACAAAACAGTTTGGCAAAAAATCAAACTGTTTTGAAAAATCGTGCTTGCGGATATGATGAGATTCGGAAGTTTTGCCATATTGATAAACTTCCGTCTCCTCTTGCCAATCCTGAAGATGTTGACATTTTAGAGCAGAATATTCGGGAGTTAAGCCCATATTTATTAAAAATTTTATTACAAGACAAAACAACCGGTCGTTATATTCGCTGGGCTTGTGATGAATATGCTAAATATGGCGAGGCTTATACAGCAGAAAAAGAAATCTTTCCGGAATTAATAACCGGCCCAAATACAAAAATAATTCAACCGCGTATTGCCAAAAGCAAAGAAGATCAGCTTAACCGAACTCGTAAATCGGCAGAAGTTTTTACACCAAGTTGGATTTGCGCAGAAATGAATAATCTGTGTGATGAAGAATGGTTTGGAGAACCAAACGTTTTTAACCAAGTGATTGATAAAACTTGGGAGCCAACCTTAAATAAGATTTCTTTTAAAGAAACAAACAAACGCAAAAAAGCAGAATGGCAAAGATATGTTGACTCCAAACGCTTGGAAATCACTTGCGGCGAAGCTCCGTTTTTGGTTTCAAGATATGACACAACAACCGGAGAAGTTTTGCCGATTATAAAACGTATAGGTTTGTTGGATAGAAAATTACGTATTGTTAATGAAAATACGTATAATGAAGCCGATTGGTTCGTTTGGACTAAAAGAGCTTATGAAAGCACCTATGGATATGAATATCAGGGCGATAATCTTCTTTTGGCCAGAGAAAATTTGCTTTGGACCTTTATTGATAACTACAAATATAAATTTCAACAATTTCCGGCAATAGCACACCTCAAACAGATTGCTAATATTATTGCTTGGAATATTTGGCAAATGGACGGTTTGAAAGAATGTGCGCCGTTCGTTGCATCTGAAGCCTCACAATTAGAGCTGTTTAACGATTTACCGACCCTTAGTTTTCCCATTATTTGCCGCGTGAAAGACTGGAGAAATAAGCTTGTCTTTTATTTCCGCGATCTGAAAGGAGATAAAAAAATGAAATTTGACGTTATTATAGGAAATCCACCTTATCAGGTTAGCGATGGTGGCGGTACAGGTGATAGTGCTAAGCCCGTTTACAATGAATTTATTGATAACGCAAAAGTATTATCTCAACATCTTATTTCTATGATATGTCCATCAAGATGGATGAAAGGTGGAAAAGGTCTAGATATTTTTAGAGAAAATATGATGAATGACACTCATTTAAAATGTATATATGATTTTGAAAGTTCGTCAGAATTTTTCCCTAATGTACATATTGATGGTGGTGTAAATTATTTTATTTGGGATGCTAAATTTAATGGAAAATGTAAATTTTATCATAAAGCAATAGATGGCTTTCAGGATTTTTCTATTCGTTATATAAAAAATAACTTAACAACAAAAGTGATAAGAGATTCAAGACAAATTTCAGTCATAGAAAAAGCTCGTTCGAAAAAAGAAAATACATTTAATACAATTGTATCAGCAAGAAATGCATACGGATATTATGCTGATTTATTTAATGAGCCACAGAAATATCCTCTAGCAAATTTACAAATGAATTGGTATGAAAATTCATTAAAAATTTATGGAGTTAAAGGAAAAAAAGGAGGCGCAAAACGTATAACTGGTTTTGTTCAACCTTTAGAAAACCAAAATAATCAAAATATAAACTCATATAAGCTTTTTTTCTCAAAAGCTTATATGACAACATCAACAGTTCCCCCTGAAGTGATAATAGGTGAGCCGAATACAGTATCTACAGAAACATTTTTGCAAATAGGACCGTTTAGTAATAAAAAAATTACTCTTAATTGTTTGTCGTATATTAAAACAAAATTTTTTAGAGCATTACTATTTTATAATAGACACTCTCTTAATATTTCCAGAGAATCATTTTCATTAATTCCTCTCCAAGATTTTACAGAAAATTCGGATATTAATTGGAGCAAGTCTATTCCGGAAATAGATGCTCAACTTTATCAAAAATATGGATTAACTAAAGATGAAATAGATTTTATTGAATCTATGATAAAGCCTATGGAGTAAGAAGCTATGAGATCTCCTAATATCAAAACATCGAAGAAAATTGAGCCCAAATGCTATGCTTACACAACTCCGGAAATTGCCCGCCATAATGGTTGGACAAAGATTGGCTATACAGAACAAGATGATGTGAGAGCTCGTATCAAACAACAAACCCAAACAGCGGATATCAAATTTAAGCTGGAATGGCAAGATTTGGCTATTTATCAAGATGGAAGCAGAGATTCTTTTAAAGATAAAGATTTTCATGCCTATTTACAAAAGAAAGATGTTGAAAAGCTACCGGATTCCGAATGGTTTCATATTTTACCACAAGCTTCTTATGATGAATTTTGCTATTTTAAACAACATAGAGGAATATTAGAAACATTAGGCGTTATTCCTTATAAGCTTCGCAAAGAGCAAAATGAGGCTATAGAACAAACTTCTTTGTATTTTAAATCTCGCCAAGATGATGAGCCGGAATTTTTATGGAACGCCAAACCTCGTTTTGGTAAAACATTGTCAGCCTATGCGTTATGCAAAAGCCTTAATGTTCCTAAAATATTAATTGTAACCAACCGACCAGCCATTGCTAATTCTTGGTATGAAGATTATGTCAAGTTTTTGGGAACGGAATCCGGATATTACTTTGTCAGTCAAGTAGATGGTTTAATCGGAAAACCTTATGTTCTATCTCGAGAGCAATATACCAAACATATCAGCCAACCAGACCATAAAGGCTGTATAGAGTTTGTGTCACTGCAAGATATGAAAGGTTCTATTTATTTTGGCGGACAATATGACAAACTCAAAGAAGTAGCTGAATTGGAATGGGATATTTTGATAATAGATGAAGCTCATGAAGGTGTGGATACCTACAAAACCGATGTTGCTTTTGACCATATTAAAAGAAAATATACCTTACATCTGTCCGGAACTCCCTTCAAGGCTCTGGCTAATAATAAGTTTGAAGAAAAAGCCATTTTCAACTGGACTTATGCGGATGAACAAAAGGCAAAACGAGAATGGGATTATTCTCAAGATGAGGAAAACCCTTACGAAAATTTGCCACAACTTAATCTTTATACCTATCAGATGTCTGAAATTATCCGAGATAAGCTTCAAAAAGGAGCAGATTTTGATAATGATGGCGAAACAGAAGAATATGCTTTTGATTTGAACGAATTTTTTATTACCAATGCAAATGGAAGTTTCAAATATGAAGCTGATGTTGATAAATTTTTAGATGCTTTGGTTAGCCAAGAGAAGTTTCCTTTTTCAACTCCGGAATTACAAAATGAGTTAAAACATACATTTTGGTTATTAAATCGAGTTGATAGTGCAAAGGCTTTGGCTAAAAAACTTCAAAAACACGATGTTTTTAAGGAATATGAAGTTGTTTTGGCCGCCGGCGATGGCAAAATTGATGATGACAGCGAAAATAAAAAAGCTCTGGATAAGGTAAGAAAAGCAATTAAAGAGCATGATAAAACAATAACTCTTTCGGTTGGGCAACTTACAACCGGTATTACAGTTCCGGAATGGACTGCAGTTTTTATGCTCAGTAATGTCAAAAGTCCGGCACTTTATATGCAAGCGGCCTTTAGGGCTCAAAATCCCTGTTTATTCAAAGTTGGAAGCGAATTATACAGAAAAGAGAATGCTTATGTATTTGACTTTGATCCGGCTCGAACATTGGATATTTTTGAACAATTTGCTAACGATTTAAGTGCCGATACATCTCGCGGCGGTGGAGATAGTGATACTCGCAAAAAACATATTCGCGAACTTCTGAACTTCTTTCCTGTTTACGGTGAAGATGATGACGGCGAAATGATTGCCCTTGATGCCGAAAAAGTATTGTCCATTCCTCGAAAAATTCACGCTTTGGAAGTTGTAAGACGTGGTTTTATGAGCAATTTCTTATTTCAAAATATTAGCAATATTTTTAGTGCGCCGCAGGAAGTTGTAGATATTATTAAACAATTTGAGGCAGTAAAAGAGCCCATACCCGTTACACCACAAACAAAAGAAGATTTATCAATCAATGATGAAGGAGAAGTAGAATTACCGCAACAAGCCATAGAAATTGGTGTGGAGAATATTTTTGGTGAAAAAATTTATGGTATTACCCAAAATCTGCAAGATACAATCAAACAAATACAAGAAACTCATAAGGATGATAAAGACGAAACGCTAAAAAGAATGCAAGATGAGTTTCATTCAGTTGTAACAACAGAGTTGGTGAAAACAGCTAAAGAAAATTATGGTGCAGACTTATCTAAATCAACAATGAATGCGCTGGAAAGAAAACTTAATGCCAGTTCAGATATTGCCGTTGTTAAATCTTTTGGTGATTATCAAATTGAGCAAAAAAAGACAGAACTTGAAAGACAAAAAGAATTAGAGCAAGCACAAAAATATAACAAACCGGAAATGATAGAAGCCATAAATCAAAAATTTGACCAACAAAAACAGCAAAACAAACAAGAATTTGTTGAAAAAATGCAGGCAGTTGTGAAAGATGTGATTAAAGAAGCCGGTGAAACGATTGTTAAAGTTGTAGAAACAGATAAAAAGCAAAAACAAAAGAATGAAATAGAAAACTCTATCAGAGACCACTTAAGAGGTTTTTCAAGAACAATTCCATCATTTTTAATGGCTTATGGAAATGAAGAAACGTGTTTGGAAAATTTTGATAAAATTATCCCTGATGAGGTATTTAAAGAAGTAACCAGCATTACTCTGGATGAATTTAGATTTTTAAGAGATGGTGGAGAGTTTGTTGATGCTGAAACTGGAGAAACAAAGCATTTTGACGGACATTTATTTGATCCAATAGTCTTTAATGATTCGGTTAAAGAGTTTCTTAATCTGAAACGAAAATTAGGAAATTACTTTGATGAAGCAAGCAAAGAAGACATTTTCGATTACATTCCGCCTCAAAAGACCAACCAAATATACACCCCCAAGAAAGTAGTTGTAGAAATGGTCGATAGCTTGTTGGCAGAAAATCCAGAATGCTTTGATGATCCTAATAAAACCTTTATCGACTTGTATATGAAATCCGGTCTTTATATTACCGAAATTGTTAAAAGATTATATAGAAACGAGAAGATGAAACAAGCCTTCCCTAATGATAAAGAACGGTTGCAACATATTTTTGCCAATCAGGTTTATGGTTTGGCTCCGACAGAAATTATATATCGCATAGCCATCGCCTATATCTTAGGCTTCAGTGACGAAATTAAGATAGAAAAGCATAATTTAAGACAATTTGATACGTTGCCGGCAGTTCAAGCCGGAAATCTAGAACAAAAGCTTGACGAGATATATGCGTATTAATAGGCTAAATATCGTTATCAATTAAATTTATGGAGATTTTACAGGAGTTAATACAAACGTCTAATCTATCTTTATAGAAGGTAAATTCAAAAAATTGCGCTTCAGGAAAACGCTCTAAAATTTTTAGAAGAACTTTGTAATCTATTAAAGTGTAATTTGCCAATAATGTATGCTTTGTTTCTTGCGGTTTGATAATAGGAACAGGTATTTCAATATTTTTACATACAAATAGTATTATATCATCGTAAATTTCTATATTAATATTTTTTCTTGCCTTAATATTCTTTCTGATATGTATTAAAGCTTTTTGAAGTTCATTTCGAGAGAGATTTACAGTAATCATAGTTTTGCCTATTGGGTATGAACGAAGTAAAATAATTACTATTGTTCTGGATTATGTTGAAAAATAACATACTGAATTTAAAAGAAAACTTGACGAATGGCACTTATTTTATTTTAATAATATATAACGATATTATAAAATAAAAAAAAGGAAAAAATATGCACAAAGGAATATACGATACAAGTTTTTCGAATATGCAAACTATTTATGCTGGGCAAGGAGGAACGACTTCGGGACGGTTAACAGCGAACAAGAAAAAATTTAAAAATGCAAAAGAAAAGTATGACGCAGCAAATAAAGAACAAATGGAGGACTTATATAGGCATCCAGTGATTATAAAAGACAAATTATGGGAAAAAGAATTTGAAGATGAACCATCACTTGATGAATTATTAAGAGGAAAGAATGCCAAAAAATCTAAAGCTAATGTAAAGAAAAAAGCTAAGAATAAAGAAAGATTAGCAAATAAAAATAACGATAGAAAAAATCATAGTGTAAATACAATTAAAAAAACAGAAGAGGCTTCTCAAAAGGTGGAACAAGGAAAATTAAGCTATACTCGATTCGTAATAAATACTAAAATACCAAGACCTATAGAAAGAAACGAAGATGGTATAATTTCAAAAGATTTGATTTCCAAAACAAGAGAATTTGTCGGAGAATTTAATCAGAATAGAAAATATACAAAATTACAAGCTTATATTAAATCTATTTCTGCAAGTGAAGTGAAATTATTTCGAGATTATTTTAACAAAATTACTACAGGACGTCTAGTGCAAGGGGTGAATAGGGAATATATGATTATACCCAATACCAAAGAAAAATGTATAAGGATAATAACAAAATTGTTCAGAACTAGTAATTAATGGCGATTTACCGAAAAATACTTCGTCAATATCATATAGTACTAGTGAGGGGATATACACAAAGAAAAAAGCGATTCTATTGCAGAACAATAGAAGAAATTTTCTAGAATCGATATTTTACTATGAAAAACCTACAGTACAAAAGAAAATGTATAGGGCGATGCAATCTCTTTATTTCACTACTATTTCACTACTAGCTAAAAATAAAAGGCTTTAAGATTTCTCTCAAAGCCTTTGTTTTACTGGTGAGCCCGACGGGATTCGAACCCATGACCCTTTGATTAAAAGTCAAATGCTCTACCGACTGAGCTACGGGCCCACAATGTAACTGAAAGAGGTATATAAAGGATAATTTTTAGATAGTCAATAAAAAAATTTAATTTTTTTTAATTTAGCTATTTATTTATTAACTATTATGTGCTAAAAGTGAATTAAACGACAAAATAACAAGGTATTAGAAGAGGGAAAAATGTCTACAGTAAAAAAAATTGATCAAGAAAACAGATATGACATATTGCAAAATGAAGCGGGGGATATTTTAATTATAATCAATTCACGCGCCGGAGGTCCTGAAAATCCGCGTTTTGTGTATGATGGAGGAACAGCCGCGCTTTTGTATCGCACGAAAGATAGCGCGGTAGTATTCGAAAGTATCGCCAAAGACGCAAGGATGCCGCTAAAATCTGTCAGCTCCATGTTGGTTGTTGAAGTCGAAAATGAGAACGTAGCAAGAGAGTATGAAGTTCCTGTCCGTATAGTAAAAGATGTAAAATCCTTGATAAAGTAATATCTATCCTTTAAACTGACATCGTTTGTAGATTCTGAGGCAGAAGGAAAGGATAGTTTCTTATGATACAAATAATAGCCTCTCTGATTATTCTGAGCTTTATTGGACTAATAAAGCAACGAATGAAATATGATAGATTAATATCGTGGCTAATGTTTTTTACATCCACAGCCCTATTTATGGAATTTGCCACAAGTGCAGTTAATTTAAATAAAGAAAATTTTTCTTTCTTATGGAATACGTCAAAAATCGGCGACATAACAATTGATTTTAGTCCGGGTCTGGGAGAACATCGCCTTCTCTTACCTCTATTTTTTCTATCGTTGGTGACGATTCTCCATAATAACATATTTCGCTATGAAGAAAAAAAGAGCGCATTTAATTCCATTATTTTACTAAATTTCGCCTCATTAAGTTTGCTAACATGTTCTGAAAACTATGTCCAAATGACCACAGCCGTTTTTGTAACGGATATTCTCGGATATTTAATATTAAAAGATGTGGATTCGTCGCGTCGATATGTGGTGTATAATTTTTTTGCAGATATGTGCTTGTTTATGGTGCTGGCATTAATCTGTGGAAAGTTGCAAAGTTTATCATTAGATGATTTGCCCAAGTATGAACAAATTGGGCGTCACAAAGATTTTGTAGGATTAATGTTTCTGATTGCCGTATTTGTAAAAATGGGCTTTTTCATGTTTCAAAGTTATTTATTGGATTTAAGTGCATCCAGACTACAGCGGATGAGTGCTGTAAATTTGCTATTTGCGCCATTAACGGGGATACTCGTACTATTAAAGCTGCACTGTTTGGCAGAAATTTCGGATTTAGCTACTCCGTTATTAAAAGTGATAAGTATATTAACAATGATATTCGGCCTTTTGAATTTTATCATCATTGATAATTTAAAGAAAAAATTGGTATATTTAAATATGGGATTTCTGGGATTACTGTTATTAATGCTGGAAAATCATAATTTGCACTGGAACTGGCAACATTCATTCTATTACAGTATAGGATATTTTATTAATTTGCTATTTTTAAAAATGTATTTATATCAGAATCATGAAACCAAAGTAAGTGAAATGCTGAATGGACGCGATACGAATTCTTTTATATTAAAAATGATTTTAGTCCAATTTATATTGATAGCGAATATATTTATAAGTCTGATATATCGAATTTCAATGAAACAAGAGCAGTTATGGATATTTATTTCCGGAGCAATACTGATTTGCGCCATAGCCACGGTATTAAATCATATCTATCAATCACCATACTCAAGAAAATTAGAAAATCTCACGCCCAATCCGCTACGTCCGATATCATTATTAATAATGATAAGTTTACTGGTATACACGAGTGCAGAAATGCGAGCCTACACAATTTACAACATATTGTTTATTTTGGTTTTTATTCTATTGTGTTGGAATCCTCTATTAACTAAAATCCGAGCGATATATGAAATAGACTGGTTTCAAAAAGAAGATTTGAGTAAAAATTTCTTTTTTTACACATTAGTGACGCCGTTTATGTACCTAAGTCGCACATTATGGCTAATGGTAGATTTTGTATTTTCCGAAAAAATTATAACAGCGGGCTTAACCGGATTGCATAAAATAGGCATATCTATTTTTTTCAAAGTGAATCGAAAAAGCTATGCGGCCTGTTTTACGTTTATAGTAATTGGAATAGTTTGTTTTCTGCTGTCGTTTTATAGGAGGGTTTTACCGTGATTTCGTATCAACTTTTGGGATTGATTTTAATTCCGTTGATTGGCTCCATATTTGCATTGACCGCCCGCAATGATAAAAATTATTCAACATCAAACGTATACAATGTATCAATTTTGACGCTAATAGCGAACATCGGCTTAATATTACATATATTTACGCAATGTAACCTCAATGAAGAGGGTCTGCAGTTGATAGAACATTTTAAGTGGCTAGATTATCCTTTTGTTGAGATTTGTCTGGGCGTAGACATTTTTTCATTATTAATCATATTAAGTGTAAATCTATCATTTCTGATAGGCGAATTATGTTTAAATCGCAATACGGAACGTTCAAAAACACTAATCACCTCAGAGTTGTTATTCATCGGTCTTATAAACGGATATTTTGTTGCCGCGGATGTTTTATCCTTTTATATTTTCTTCGTGGCCTCGGGAACACCGCTGATGATACTGATAAGTACCTATGGCAGCCAAAGAAAAAAAACGGTACTGATACGTTTTAGTTTGTACAATTTAATCGGAGCCATGCTGTTGTTAGTATCGATTTTAATGATGTGCGATTCTCAATCAGGAGACATTCTATTAAGTGAAGCCGGAAAGTTAAATTTTAAGGGGGGGGCAGAATATTTTGTATGGTTGAGCATCTTTTTTGCGTTTATTTCGCGTTTACCGATATGGCCGTTTCACTATTGGATATCATCAATTAATTCAAGTTTAAAAAATCCTCTGGTTTTTCTGGTAGGCAATTTAATTCCGTTAATAGGCTTATATGGATTTATACGTTTTTGGCCGAATACCGTACCGGAATCGATTGCTGTTCATGCCCCGATTTTTGAAATTATCTGCATTGTAACCATGTTGTTTATCGCTTTAGTGAGTTTAAGTCACAAAGACATACGATACAAATTATTTGCCTATACAACGGTTTATTATTTGCTTTATCTGACCAGTATATTTTTACCGACTGATGTTCTGAAATTAAACATTGGCTATTCTTTATTTTCATACATTATCATCATAACGGTTTTATCGTTTTTAATCAGTCATATAGAATATCAAAAAAAGGAATTGGGGATATATGGAACCGGAGGAATTTTATGTTATATGCCCAGAACTTCAAAATTTTTATCCTTATTTATATTGGCGGGTATTGGACTTCCGGTGACATCTTTGTTTTGGAATAATTTTATAATTATATCCGAAATTTTTAATTACAATTTGATATTAGGAATAATGGTGATGTTATCGGTATTCATCGTAGCTTTATCGCTATTGGAGGAGTTATATAAATTAAAAGATAAAAGTAACGCATCATCAGCCTGTGTGCTTGGAGCGGATTTATCAAATTTACATTTTACGGTGTATCTAGGATGTTTACTGGTACTATTTTTATCATTTTTCAAACCGTTGTGGTTTATTTTTTAAGGAGGGGGGAATGATATTGGAACATTTAAGATATGCGCTCCCTGAAGCCTCATTAATAATAGGCATACTTCATTTATTTCTTTTATATATATTTTCGTATGAATCGGCAAAAATATATGCAAGAGTAACACGTTTCTGGCTCCTGGTATCATTATTTTGGGATGTGATATGGCAAGATAAGAGTTTTAGTCCGTTGTATTTCACAAATGATGCCTATACATTGTTATTTGATTTATGCATAGGGTTCTTTGCATATATAATGATAGGTTTATCAGCAACGTGGTTCGCGACGGAAAATCGGACCGGATGCAAATATTATGTACTAATATTGAGTTCGTTAATCGGCATAAATTTATTAATATCGTCCATAAATTTAGTAGCACTGTTATTCTGTTACATATTACTGACATATATCCATTATCGATTACTGGGCATCAGTTATGAAAAGTTACCGTCAGAAGCAGCCAGCCGTTATATGGGCGTATCGGCAATGATATTAATTATTTTTGCCGGCGGATTCGGATATTTAAATTATTACACGGACGGTAATGTAGAGTTTAGCACAATCAAGGAATTGATAATCGGGCAAGACCGGTCATTATGGTTATATGCCTCCATCATTGCTGTAATTATTCCGTTTTTGTATTCTTTGGGAATAGCGCCGTTTCATATAATGTCAGAAGATAAAACCGGAAAGGGAATTTTGCCGGTAAGTCATTATTTTGCATTAATATCACCATTGGCATTTTGGGGATGTTTCATAAAACTCAACATAGAATTAGTCGCACCGTATGCGCAATATTTCTCGAGTGTTTATCAGCTCTTTGCACTATTATCGGTAATTTTCGGAGCCATGGGGGCCAATGCTCGAATAAATCTTCATCGCATATTGTCATACAGTTCAATGTATCACTTTGGAGTTATCTTGGTATTGTTGTCATTTTTTAAGCAAGAAACCACCTTTGCCGCATTTGTATATTTATTCGTCTATATGTTGAGTTTAAATGGAAGTTATTTGGTTTTTTACAGTTTAAAAAGTCACGGAGAATATTTATCCTCGGTAACATCGCTATCCGGATTAGCGGAAACGCGTGCCTATACGACAGGAGCATTATTAGTCAGTTTGTTTTCATTTATAGGATTACCGCCGTTAGTTGGATTTTTAGGGCAGTTAAACGTAGTATCCGAATTATTAAAGAACGAGCAATATATCAGTTTGGGAATTATTTTATTTTTCTTGTTGGTATTATCGAAGTCATACTTGGATATAATCAAAATTGCGTATTTTGAGCACAAAGTAAAAATATACGATAGCGAAAATAAATCTGTACTGGCCTATACGTTATTCAGTGTTATTTGCATTGTTTTAGTAGCGTTTAATCCGCAAGATTTATTTGCAGTAATGAAAGATATGTTTTATGTCGTTAATTTATAAAGAAGAAATAGAGAGCTGGACGTGGTATGAAGCCGAAAGTGTTTTTTCCACCAATGACACCGTGAAAGAAGAAATATCAGGGTTAGGCAATAATATAGTCATCAGCGCAAAGTGTCAAACCGGAGGCAGAGGACGACGAGGTAAGACGTGGCAAGAAATCCTCGGTAATTTATATTTCACCTATACACAAGTAGCATCGGCGCAAGAATTAAGTAAAATAGTGTGCATTATCGGATTAAGTTTGGCAAAAGTAATAAAAGCACTATCACCGCAGAGTGATGTAAAAATAAAATGGCCGAATGATGTATTTTTAGAAGGCAAAAAGATGTCGGGAATATTGATAGAAAATATAAAAGAGAACCTTTGGGCAATAGGAATAGGGATAAACGTAGAAGGAGCTCCGAAATTGGAGGGAGCGAATTACCAAGCCACATCATTAAAAGAAAATGGCATAGCTCTTGACCGAACAGAAATATTGCGATATTATCTGAATCAATATTCAGAGGATATGAAAGAATATCGCCGCAACGGATTTAGGCATATCCGCGAACAATGGTTAAAAATAGCCAAGAATTATCATCAAGAAATTACGGTAAAAACAGAAAAGGAAACAAAAGAGGGGATATTTGAAGATTTAGACGACAATGGTTACCTGATATTAAAAACTCAACAAGGAGAAGAAAGGATTATTGCCGGAGATTTATTTGTATAAAAAGGAATAAAAAAGAAATGAATGATTTTAAGAAGAAAGGAATATATTTTTTGCCGTTAGGCGGAGCCGATGAAATCGGGATGAATATGTTTGTATACGCCGTTAACGGAAAATTGATAGTTGTAGATGCAGGGTATGGTTTTTTGAATGATGATTTTCCTGGGATGGATATGTGTTACGCCTCGCCGGAGTTTTTAGAAAATTACCGAGAAGACATATTAGGATTGTTTATAACGCACGGGCATGAAGACCATTTGGGGGCAATAGCGCAAATCTGGCCATCCTTGCAATGTCCGATATATGGAACGGATTTTTCACTGGGTTTGGTTAAAGAACGATTAAGTGAATATAAGTTGCAAGACATGGTACCGTTAATTTCCGTAAACAAAGAGAGAGTAATAAGAATAGAAGATTTCGAAATAGAGTTTATTCCGATAGCCCATTCGATACCGGAAACATCAGCTTTATTCATTAAAACGCCGTACGGCAATATTATGCATGCAACGGATTGGCGCTTTGATGATAATAAATTATCAATGGTAAAAACGGATTTTGTTTCGCTGGAAAAAGCATCAAAAGAGGGCGTAGACATATTTGTATGTGATTCGACAAATGTGATGGTTGATGAGCCGCAAGCGAGTGAAGAGGATGTTCGAGAAAACTTAATAAAAATAATTCCGGAGATGCAAGGAGGTATTGTAGCTACCTGTTTTGCATCAAATATAATGCGTTTAGAAAGTTTAATTTTAGCGGCAAGAGCTGCCGGCAGAACACCGATATTAGCCGGAAGAAGTTTAGTAACCAATGTTAAGATAGCCAAGCAATGCGGATACTTAAGCGAATACGGCGACATACACACGTTGGAAGAGGTGGAAGGCATAACTTCCGATAAAGCCTTGTATATATGCACAGGTTCACAGGCAAATTATCGCAGTGCAATGACAACGATAGCCAACGATGAGAACAAGTACATTAAATTAGCAGCGGAAGACAATGTAATATTCTCATCCAAAATTATCCCCGGCAATGAAGATAAGATAGAACGCTTGCAAGAAAAGATATTGGCCAAAGGGGTTAATTTGGTAACCGAGGAAGATTATCTGGTGCATACATCGGGACACGCGTGTAAAAAGGATTTGCGGGTGATGTATGAGCTATTAAATCCAAAGATTGTATTGCCGGTGCACGGGGATAAGAAATTCATCAGAGAGCATAAGAAGTTTGCGAAGAGCTGCGGGGTAGATGATGTATTTTCGGCGCAAAACGGAGATATTTGCCTATATGACGGCAACAAAATAGAAATGCAAGAGCAGATTGTAGCAGAAATTATGGGAGTTGATCGAGGACGTAGTGTATCCCTAAGCTCGGAATTAGTAAAAAATCGCCGTCGGATAATGTATAATTGCACACTGTTTATATCAGCTGTTATTAGCAAGGACTACAAATTAAAATCACTTCAATTCAGTTCCATAGATATTTTGGAGGAAAACGAGTGGTATATTTTGCACGAAGAGATAATGAAACAAATAAGACCATTGATTGAGCAAAAATTATCGGAAAATCCGAACCGTAATGCGGTAGAGGATTTCATTCGCGGACAAATTCGTCGCCGCGTTTTAAGTGCAACGGATATAAAACCGGTAACAACGCTTCATGTTCATTGGGAAGAAGATGAAGAGAAGGCGGAAAACAAACCGGAAGACACGGAACAAGAACCATAAAAGAAAGGGAGAGAAAATGGAAAAAATAATACCGAACAGATTGCAAAAAGGCGATAAGGTTATGGTTATCGCACCCGCAAGAGGAGTTAAAATAATCGGTAAGGAAGTGAGAGAAATCGCCAAGCAACGTTTAGAAAGTTTAGGCTTGGAAGTTGTCTTTGCGCCGAATGCAATTGATGAAAACTGGGATTACATGGGGTCAAGTTCAATAGAGAAACGGGTTTCGGATATCCATACGGCGTTTGCGGATAAAAGTGTAAACGGTATAATGACCATTATCGGCGGTGCGAATTCAAATCAGTTGTTGAAATATTTGGATTATGACTTAATACGCCAAAATCCAAAAGTATTTTGTGGTTTTTCGGATATTACCGCGTTAGAAAATGCCATATTGGCAAAAACCGGCATGATAACCTATTATGGACCGCATTTTAGTTCTCTGGGTATGAAAAAAGGATGCGATTATACTTTTGAACACTTTATCAAAATGTTGGTAGAAGAAGGAAAGGATGATATAGCCCCGTCACAAATCTGGAGTGATGATTTATGGTTTTTAGACCAAGAAAAACGCGAGTTTGAAGCCAACGAAGGCTATTGGAACATTCATGGAGGAACGGCGGAAGGAACGATTATCGGCGGAAATTTATGTACGTTTAATTTACTGTTGGGTACATCCTTCCGTCCGAAATTTGTAAAAGATACCATATTATTTATAGAGGATACGGAAAGCAGTTCTCTGGCGGATTTTGAGCGTAATTTACAAGCGTTGATATACCAAGAAGATTTTGTAAATGTAAAAGGTATCGTTATCGGACGTTTCCAAAAGGGCTCAAAAGTAACAAGAGAAGGATTGGAATTTATTTTAAATACCAAAGTGGAATTAAAAAATATACCGATTTTGGCGAATGTTGACTTTGGTCATTCAGCGCCATTATTGACCATTCCGTTGGGAGGACATGCAAAACTAACAAACGGGCACTTGTCATACGGTAACTAAAGCTAATAAGCCCAAATAAAGGCTGACAGAAATGTCAGCCTTTATTTAAAACGAAAGTAAAGCCGGAGAGGAAAGACATTATCTTCTTTTTTTCTGCATAATATCAAACAGCTCAACAAATTTCTGCGCTTGAGATACCGAATTCCATTGTTGCGAAATGAATTTTAAGTTTTTCCGTATCTGCAAAACAAATTCAGAATTACGCTCCAATTGATTTAACAAATCAATAAATTCCTTCTCATCGTGATAAAGCGGCAAAGCATCGCCGAAAATTTTATAGACGGCACTGTTAAAACGAAGAAAAGGAACTCCTCCGTTTTCAACAATTTCGATAATTTTATCATTAACCAGTTCATCACGAATATCATCATCACTTTGATCGGTTAAAACAACGGAATAGCGAGAAAAATCATCTAAAGAAGGAATATTTCCTTTAATTTCATCAACCGGCCAATAAGGTTCAAAACCTTTTCCGTAAACATCAATACTGTGCTCCTGCTGTCCGGCGAGATACAGCGCGAGAGAAAATCCGTTATTATCACCATAAAACATAGATTTCCCATTAGGCTGACGAAGAGGTAAAGATTTAACATTAACCGCATCAGGAATAAAAGCCGTCCGCACATTAATAGCTTTTAAGTGATTAAAAGAAGCCATGCTTTTAACAACGACAACATCAAAAGGTCGAAGAGGTGCGACATCATCGCTCTGCCGTACAACTGGCAGCCATAAAATATTGATGGCATTTGTATCAAGAACACTAGGGAGATTATCTAAATTTTCGGCGATATAGAGGTTAAAATCCCCGCTTTGCGGTTTTTGCATATCAGACAGAACAACATCTTTACCGATTTCTTGAAATGCTTTTTGTAATTTAACGTTTTTCCGATAAAGCGGTGACATCATAGAAGCATGCACGTTGATAAAAATTTGCGATAAGCTATCGGTATTATTTGAAGCAACAAATTCGATAGTAGGAGCAGTTTCTTTTTCCAAAACTTTGGAATACGAGAGTAATAACGCCCCCCCTAAAAGAACAAGCAGATAAAGTAAAAGGTATTTTTTCATTATTTATTTCTCCCGATATTTTCAAAAAGTTGTTTAAGTTGTGTTCCGACAGCAACATTAGTAAAGCGTTTCAAAGTAATATCTTGAGCTTGTGTGGCTTTTTTCCGCCGCTCTTCCGGATGAGAAAGATAATAATCGACAAGTTGTTTAAATTCTTCTTTATTTTTATACATCGGAATAGAATTGCCAAATATTTGTTCAATATAAGGGCTATATTCGGAGATGATAAAAGCTCCGACAGCCGAAGCATCATAAAGACGATTGATAACCAATCCCATTTGAGCCAAATCGTCAGGATGATCGCTTAAAACGATTTTCGCAGAAGAGTAGTATCGATTGAGAATATTATTATCAATATATTCGCCTTTAATATATTGATCTGGTATTTTCCCCTCCCATTTAAGTCCATAAACAGAGATATCATAACCATTTTCAATTGCGTATGTAACGCTGACACGCTCATACCACGGAGAACCGACAAAAAGCAATTCAGATTTAAGAGTGTCATCATACTCATATTTAAACTTTTGCGGATTTGTGAATTGCGGAACAAAAACAGCGCGATGTCCCTTGGCTTCGAGTTCGGGAATAAGAGCCGCCGCCGGAGTAGCAATTAAATCAAAATATTGCAACTGGTCATTAAGATAGGCATCAGTATTAAATTTAAACTCATCGTGTGTATTTTTAAATTTGGTTGTATCAGGAATTTCCGTAGGGAAGTACAGATACATAATTCTGTTTTTATCATCATTCTCAAAGTCTGTACGATTATATTTGAACTGCATATAAAGAAGGTTACCTGCTTCCCGATAAAAATCATCAGAGTAAAACTGCTGACTAAAATAATAAGTTCTAATATCAAATCCGCTTTTTTTTAATCCGTCTTCCAAGTCAAGTCCCAACCAATATTCTCCAACATTACGCGCATCTGCCGGCCAAGGACATTTAAGGGTTAATTTAGAATAATCAAGATTATTGTTGTGTTTTTGGGCAGTACGGAGCTCTTCAACGGCATCCATAATTTTCTGCGCGGCTAAGTCAGAGGTAAAAAGGCCCAACGTAATTTGTTGAGCTTTTTTTGCTTTTTTAAGACGTTCTTCGGGATGAGCAAGATAATAATCAAGCAACTGTTTAAGTTCTTCTTTAGACTTAAACATCGGAATACTATCACCGTAGAATTGCTCAATTTCGGGCATATAGTCAGAAATTAAAAAACCTCCGCTGGCCGTAACATCAAAAACCC